>JAUICR010000241.1 GCA_030427785.1 Bacteroidia bacterium
TAGGAGTAGGCATCCCGCGTCCTACACCACCTCCGTAAATTCCTAAATCACCCCATCCTGTATCGTCAGATATCAGCATGATGATGTTGGGTTTTTTACCCGCATTTTTTCCCTTTTTTTGTCCCAATACCACAGTAGTAGAAGCAAAGAATACTCCTATTAATAGGGTTGAGAATAATCGATTTTTAATCATACTTGTTTGTTGATTTTGGTTTTGAGAGGTGAAATTAATTTTTTTCAAATTATGACTCACAAAACCTTGTAGTATTTTTTGCTCTTAGTAAAAAAACATTTGACACGATTTAAGATGTAGTTGATAGATAAAGACACATGTGTCCTTAAGTCTTTGATTTTTTACACTTTAGAACAGGCCCAAAGGAGGACTAAGCGATTGTATGAAGAAAAGTGCTTCTTGTCTTGTACATAGCCTTCGGGAAGTAAGGCTTACCCTAAACTGGAGTTTTAGGGATTTACCCAGGAAATGGTTTCGGAGCTTTTCGGGAAACCCTTCAGCCACCTGTTTCGCGCGTTTTTCCAGCTTACTATATCGATTGAAATATCAGTGTTTTTAGCTATACTCATTTCTAATTTTGTCACTTCGGCTTGCAGCGTGGCATCACCATAATGCTGTGCAAAATATGTGGCTGTTGGCACTGAAAGCCCTAATTTATCTATCCACGAATAAAGGGCATTTACACTTTTTTCACCACGGGCAGCACGCCTAAATTTTCGCCAGTAAAAAAGCTCCGAATTGCGGTATTGCTCCAAGTATTTTTTGCGGTAACGGACGGCCCATTTTAGCGAAAGCACAAAGGCGATAAACAACAAAACGATGGCGGCTAAAAACGTGATGAATTTTTTAAGTGACATGCCTAAAATGGTCAGTGGTTTTTCTGCTGCAGCCTCAGCTTCTTCGGTTTTCGCAATTTGTGCTTGTAAACTATCACGCACACTGGCTAACATCCCTAAATCCGGATTGGGCTGCACGTCAATTTTCACTTCTTTTAAAGTACGCTTGTACAACTTCTTATGATAAGGATTCCACCAGGTAAACTCCATTTCTGGTAAAACCACTTCTCCTTCTTTTTCAAAAAGATAGCGCATAGTTTCTGTACGCTTGGCGCTGATTGCAGTTTTACTCCTATGACTTTCTACATTGCTTCGATAAGGATACTCGCTGACGCCAGCAACACTATCCCAAATTACCGGGGGTAAAAGCTGACTAACCGTATTGGCCGCATTTCTAGATATAGTTCGCGTAAGCACATCACCCACTTTCACGTTTTTTATATCCGCATCCCACTGCTGGCTTACAGAGAGACTAGTGGTTACCAACCATTGCTCTGCCGCAAAACCTGGAGGAATAGGACGAACTTTTATTTGACGCGGTTTTGTCTTTACCACATGAGCAATGCCCTTGTAGTCACCTTCTTTTGGAGTTTCCACCTCTATTTCCAGCTCTGGAAAAGTGATATTCTCAGCCGAGTTTGGAAATACATTAAAAATCATTTGAACACCCGAAACTGTTTTCCCTGCTACCGTTTTACTAGTGCTTACATTTCTAAAAAAAACAGTGTACGCGTCTTTTACTTTTACGTTTCCAGGATCTACACCAGCCGTAAACCAAGTGGAAGTATATACCGAAACGGTAACTTCCACGGGTTCTCCCAAATAAACGCTTTGCTTATTTAAGCTTACCTCAGCCCATAGCTTTTGTGCTTGCGCTGAAGGAGATAAAATCACCAATAGCACACCCAATACCCAGGTCAGAAAAACGGTTTTACCAAGGCTTTTCATCAGGATTTGGTTTTAGGTTTTTCCGTTTGGCTTCAAACTCAAATTTCTTCATTAAAAAACGAGCAGGGTCATCATCCAGCTTTTGCATCATAACCTTTTGCTGACTGTTGTTTTCTCCAGATTTAAAATCAACCGGCACTTCATCCTGCTCTTTTGCCTTTCGGATATCCGTATTCACAGTTTCTTCCAAACGCTCTTTTTCCATGTCCTTTTTGGTAGCTTTTTGCCCTCCTCCACTTAAGTCCTCGGGGCTTTTGTTTCGCTCATTTTTGGCTTTTCCTTTTTCAGCTCCAGCTTCCTGTGCATCTGCCATGCTTGCTTCAGACTCACCTTCTAATACATGACCCAACTTATTATAATTGTTGCGGGCTGTTTCGTTTTCGGGATCAAGTTTTATCGCTTCTCCAAATGCTAATTGTGCCGCAGCCAAATCGCCATTTTGCACATAAGCCAAGCCCAAATTATACGCTCCCATAGCCGAAGTATCTGTACTAAAAGCACGAATAGCTTCATCATATTCTCCAGCTTTAAAATAGGCCACCCCTTGTCGCAATGGATCTTTATACAAGTTTGCAGCTTCTACAAAGTGCCCTGCCCTACTTTCCTTTTGTCCTTGATAATCTCGGGTAAACCATAAGTCATTAAAGTCTTCCACCTTATTTGAGCTATTACAGCTACTTAAGCTCACTATCATCAATAATGAAAAAACCACCCACCCTTTGCGGAACCACATCAAAATCAACAAGGCCGAAGGTGCTGCCAACAGCAATCCTACATCTCGCCATTCGTCCTCTTTTTCGGTAGGTGCTTCGGTAAATTTTAAATGATCGCTTACATTTTTAGCAATCAATTCCACATCACTATTATCTAAAGTGAGTGGATGGATTGTTACATTTTCCAAACCACCAATCTGTGAAAGCACCGCACTATTTAGTGAAGAATGAACCGTCTTTCCATCGTCTTTCAAAAACCCACGACCACTATAGGCCGGTACATCGGCACCACTAGGTGTATTCATGGGCATTATTTCAATCCTATTTCGGCTAGGCGTAGTGGATTTTAATGGTTCAAGAAAATTTTGAATCACATCAAAGTCTTGGTTATCAAAATCATCCGAAAAAATCAACACAGTACCAGGCGCTGTGGTTACGCTCATCAATGTGTCAGCCATATCTAACGCCTTTTTCAAATCGCTTCCACGAAAAGGCATCACCTTAGGAGACAAGGTTTCAACATGGTTTTTAATGATTTTATAGTCACGCGTAAGCGGAACAATGGTATGTGCAGTGCCTGCAAACCCCACCAAAGAAATCCTGGCACCTGGTTTGGCATCCAGCAAATCATTGATTTTAAATTTAGCTCGCTCCAGCCTTGTCGGCTGAATATCATCGGCCATCATGCTTTGCGAAAGGTCAAGCAGAATAACCATAGGCGTTTCCAAAATTTGCCCGGGTAATTGCACTTTTTTCCAAGTTGGGCCAGCCAATGCCAAAACAGCGCAGCTCAAGGCAATAGCTTGAACAAACTGCATCACAATTTTTGTGGTTCGGCTGCCTTTGCTAATGACAAATGGGCGTAAATGTGGCGCAATGTGCTTTTTCCAACTGGCATCTTCGCGTGTGCTCAGCAATCCTAAAATCAGAATAACGCCCACACCCACGAAACCCCACAAAAATTGAGGTCGCAAAAAGTGGAAGTCACTCCAGATGATGGGGAATAGATCTGTCATTTTTTCAATTTCATGAGTAAATTAAAAACAACACTCAGAAAGCTAGCCACCAAAGCCAAACCCAAAGCAGTACCCAACGGGTACATATACAACAAAGTCACCGGGCGGTTTTCGGTTTCTTTAAATTCTATGGGCTCCAATTTATTTACTTCTTCATAAACTTGTTTTAGCGCATCGGAATCTTTGGCGCGGAAGTATTTTCCGCCTGTAATTTCTGCGATTTGCTGCAGTGTTTTTTCATCTAAACCAGACCCACTTTTGCCGGGCTCGCCAATGCCAATGGTGTAAATAATGACCGAATCGCGTTTGGCCATTTCGGCCCCGTCTAGCGGAAGAATATCTGTGCCGCCATCTACGCCATCAGTCAGCAACAACATCACTTTTGTTTTTATGGTGTCTTCTTTAAAGAGGCTAATGCCCATATTGATGGCCTTGCCGATATTGGTCATTTGTCCAGCCATGCCCACATCTGCTTCTTCTAGCAGCTGATCTACCGTTTGTAAATCGGGTGTGAATGGCGCTTGCACATACGAGTTTGTCGCAAAAAACACGAGTCCCATCCGGTCGCCTTTGCGCTCGGTAATAAAATCGTGCATCAGGTTTTTTACGGCATCCCAACGTCTTACTTTTTTTCCATCTAAGGCCCAATCTTTCGTAGCCATGCTAAAAGAGATATCTGCAGTGATGAGGAAATTACGAGCTGTTTTTACTTTCAATTCAGGCTTACCCACCAATTGTGGCGAAGAAAGAGCTGCAATCAAAAGTGTCCAAATGGCCAATAAAACCAGCCAATTAAAAAAGTTTCTGCGCTTCACCATGGCCGATTTTCGAGGCTTGTCGCCTGTGTATTCTGCAGCCTTTTTGAAACCCGGAAAATAGAGCGCTTCGCTTTTCATCCGCAGCGGAGGCAAGATGAAATACACGAGGATGGGCAGCGGCAAAAGCCACAGCATCCACGGAAATGCGAGTTCGAAATTATCGGGCAGCATGTGTAGCAATCCAGTTTTTGGTGTTCTTAATTATTTTTTCTCGGGCCGTATTTTCCGGCATTTCGTCTTTGTAAATCAATGCTTCAAC
>JAUICR010000242.1 GCA_030427785.1 Bacteroidia bacterium
GAGTCTCCTTATATTCTTATTTACGATAAGAAAATCAGCAATATGAAGGAATTACTTCCTGTATTGGAGCCAGTGGCTCAAAGCGGAAAACCTTTATTAATTATTGCAGAAGACCTTGATGGCGAAGCGCTTGCTACTTTGGTAGTAAACAAGATAAGAGGAAGCCTTAAAGTGGCAGCTGTAAAAGCACCAGGATTTGGCGACCGTAGAAAAGCTATGCTTGAGGATATCGCCATCCTTACTGGCGGAACTGTGATTTCGGAAGAAAGAGGTTTTACACTAGAAAATGCAACAGTAGAAATGCTAGGTACTGCCGAGAAGGTAAGCATCGATAAAGACAACACTACTATTGTAAATGGAGCAGGTGCAGCAGATGATATCAAAGCGCGTGTTAACCAGATCAAAGCTCAGATTGAGTCTACCACATCTGATTACGACCGTGAGAAGTTGCAAGAGCGTTTGGCTAAGTTGGCTGGCGGTGTAGCTGTATTGTATGTAGGTGCTGCTTCTGAAGTAGAAATGAAAGAGAAGAAAGACCGTGTAGATGATGCATTGGCTGCTACTCGTGCTGCTATCGAAGAAGGTATTGTAGCTGGTGGTGGTGTGGCCTTAGTGCGTGCTGCTGCAGTATTGGCTAATGCCAAAGGAGACAATGATGATGAAACTACAGGTATAGCAATAGTAGCTCGCGCTATTGAGGAGCCATTGCGTCAGATTGTAGAAAATGCTGGTCAGGAAGGTTCAGTAATTGTTTCTAAAGTGAAAGAAGGAAAAGATGATTTTGGATACAATGCTAAGACTGAAGTGTATGAAAATATGCTTGCAGCCGGAATTATTGACCCTACTAAAGTAACTCGCGTAGCTTTAGAGAATGCATCTTCTGTAGCAGGTATGTTATTGACTACCGAGGCTACCATTACCGAAATTCCTAGCGAAGGTGGTGCCCCAGGTGGTATGCCTCCAGGAATGGGCGGTGGAATGCCAGGGATGATGTAAGCCCGCTTTTTATAATGTTAAATCCCGCCTTGTTCCGATGTCTATCGGGATGAGCTGGGATTTTTAGTTTCTATGCTCCTTTTAGAATCCAAAAATCTATAAAAACCTCACTAGCTACTTGTTAGCTAATATCAATTTGCAATGCTAATTGCAGAAGCTATATTTGTGCGATACAGTAATATCTCACTGATGAAAAGATTGATACCCCTATTGGCTCTACTAGTTGGATTGAGCACCCTAAGCTATGCTCAGAAATACAAGAATCCTGAGCAATATTTGCGCGAATACAGTACCCAGAATCGTAAAATTCATAAGAAGAATTTGCTTTACCTGAAGTCGAGTATAAAAGGTGACGACCCAAGAAAAGTAGCTCGGTACCGCGAAATGGTAATAGAGCAACTAAAAGATAGTAGAACCTACATAACAAGAGTAGGCCCATATGGCGACCAAGATGTGCTAAACCGTGAGTATATAGCCGGTTTAACCCTTTTTATAGATGCTTTTGAAAACGATTTTGGGATAGCCGAGGAATTAACTGCAAATAGATTTAACAGTTATGACGATTTAAAGAAATACTATGATGCAGTATTTGTAGCTGAAGGTAAGATGATGGATGCCAATGATAAGATGGAGGCTGCTGAAGATTATTTTGCCAAAATGAACTTTATAAACTTAGTGCGAGATGAAGAAGTGGAGGAGGAGTATGAAAAACTAGATGAGGTTACTCTTTACACTCGAGATATGACACTGTCATTTTATCGTGCAGGGGCACAGGTGCGAAGGTTTATAGAAATGGCTGCCTCAGACAATAAGGACAGCCTTCAGGATGTATTAGGAGATTTACGCAAAGCCATTAAAGAATCAAAAGCTGAGATTGCAGAATATGCCAACTTTGAAGGAAACAGTAAGCTGTATAAAGCAACCCTGTATTATTTGGAGGAATTGAGCGATGAGGTAAATAATAATTTGGGGACCTTGGCGGATCAAATTCAAAATGACTTTTTGGACGAGAAGGAATACAAAAAGGTTCAAAAAAATTACGAGCGTTTTCAAGCCAGAAATCAAGAGCTGGTAGAGGAATTTTTAGAAACTCGTTCGGAGCTTATTATGGATTATCTGCCAGAAGATTAATAGTATCAGGTAAAAATAAAGGCCCGAATTCTAATTTTAGAATTCGGGCCTTTGTGTTATGGATGGTTTGGTTTACGAAAGCAACTGCTTCACCATTCCCGAAATAGCTTTGCCATCGGCTTTGCCAGCTAATTCTTTTGAAGCTACTCCCATTATTTTACCCATGTCTTGTGGGCCTTGAATTCCAAGTTTGTCAAATAATCCTTGTAGGTAGGTTTTAAGCTCGTCCTCGCTCATTTGCTTAGGCAAGAAAGTTTCGATAACTGCTAGTTGAGCACGTTCGTCAGCCGCTAAATCTTCGCGATCTTGCTTCTCGTATATTTCCAAAGAGTCCTTGCGTTGCTTTTGCATGCGCTGCAAAATTTTAAGCTCGTCATCTTCGCTCAGCTCGCCACCAGCACCTTTGTCTGTTTGAGCCAAAAGTATGGCACTCTTTATAGCGCGTATGGCCTCAAGTCTCACTTTGTCTTTGGCCCTCATGGCCGTTTTCATTTCTTCTCCTATGTTTTGCGATAACTTACCCATGGTATTGTTCTTTTTTTTGAGCTAACAAATGTAAATGCTTGATGTCAATATGAGTAATAATTTAAAAGATGTTTGTGTACAAAGCTTGAATTTGAAAAAAATATTAACCATTATAAACTAGTTTATATTATAAACTTAATTACTTTAGCTGAAAATATTACCTAATTATGGAAACAACAATGAACGAAAATGAGAGCCTTGAAGTTATCCGAAAAATGATAAACCAAGGAAAAGTAAATTTTAAAGAGCAGAGCATTTTCTACCTAATATGGGGATGGGCGGCTTTTTCAGCTGGTATTATAGAATACGTTTTGTTGCAGCTTGAATATGCTTATCATCCTATTACCTGGGCTATTTGTATGACGATAGGCGGTATAGCCTCGGGTATAGTAGGAGCTAAGCAAGGAAAGAAAAGGAAGTTTGTCACCTTTACTGATGGTGCTATGAAGTACCTCTGGATTGGGTTTATAGTCTATTTATTCATAGTCTTGTTTATGAGTACCTCAATAGGCTGGGCTGCCAGTTATGTTTTGATAGTGGGCCTTTACGGCTTAGGTACTTTCGTGTCGGGTGGAATCCTTCAGTTTAAGCCTCTTATTATAGGAGGTATTTCCAGTTTGGTTTTGGCTTTAGCTGGAGGGTTGTTTAGTTCTGTCTTCGATTCTTTTTCAAATGCATTGCTACTTCTTTGCCTAAGCCTATTGGTGAGCTACCTAATTCCGGGCTATATGTTAAGGTCAAAAAACTTTACTAATGCTGCCTGATTTAGATCCTCTTTTACATTCTCAACTGCGATTGCAAATCATCACCATTTTGGTAGGAGTGCAATCTGCGGATTTCAATCATATAATGGAAAGCACAGGAGCCACCCGTGGTAATATTTCAGTTCAGCTTAAAAAACTAAGCGATGCCGGATATATCACGATTACTAAATCTTTTGGTAAAAGCTACCCGGTTACCAATTGTGAAATTAGCAACAAAGGGCGCCTGGCTTTCGAAAAATATGTGGAAGCGCTTTCAAAATATATCAACCTTAATAAATAGTAAAATGAAAAATGTAATTCAATCAACATTGGTAGTTTGCATCGTTTCCTTATTCTCTTTTGGAACGATGATGGCCCAAGAAGCTGAACCTAGTAAGAAACTTGGGATTGGCTTTCAGCTTAGCCAATATCAGCAAGACTTCGGAGTAGGGCTAAATGTTACGAGTCCTTATTTTGTACATAAAACATTAGCTATAAGAGTAAGAGCCAACTTGATGTTTAATGAACATATACAGAGCGGAGAAATGACCTGGACACCTTATTCTAACATTACCTTAGGTGTGCTTAGCAGTTCGGCTACCATGGCTGGTTTTATGCGCCTATATGGCGAAGGTGGTGTAATAGGTATTATGCCGTCATCTGATTTTTCGGATGAAAGTTTCGTTATTGGCGGATATGGCCTTTTCGGTTTCGAATTTTTTATGAGTACGCATTTCAATTACTTCATAGAGATTGGTGGCATCGGTTCTGGTGCCTCAGCAGACAAAGTTCCTACTAAACCTATTTATTCTAATGGGTTGTCAATTAGTACAGGGTTTCGGGTGGTGCTGTAAGCGTTAGTCTCTAAAGAAAAATACCCCTAAGCCGAAAAGCTTAGGGGTATTCTAGTTGTCAGTGTTTCACGCTTATACCTATATTTTTCTACGTCTTAATCTACATTGTCATGTAGAAATGAATTGTTCGTTTTAATATCAGCTCCATCTTCGTTATCGTCTATAGTAAAGCGGCTAATGCTACCTTCGGTGCTATAGTTACCGTTTTCGATTTTTACACCTTGCCTCTTGTACGCTGGCTCGTTTGAAACCTCATCCACAGTGTGGGGCTGGTTTTTAAAACGGTAATTAAAGGCTTTCAATTGTGTGCGACTACGCTCGGCCTTTA
>JAUICR010000243.1 GCA_030427785.1 Bacteroidia bacterium
CTATGAGTGCCTTCGGGGTGTATCATCACAGATTCTCCTTGGTTAAGAAAATCAACCAATTGATTAAAAACAGCAGTGTTTCTTTTTATAGCCTCCTTACCATCGCGTATTCTGTAGATAGGGCGTAAGTTTACAGTAGACATTAACCAGATCAACCTGGGGCTATTAAAAATATCAGCACGTGCCATGTAGTGCGACATCCTAGGATAGGTAACCGCTATGGCTAATGCATCAAGAAAAGTATTTTGGTGATTGGGCAGAAGGATGCTAGGGCGAGTTTTAGAAACCTGATTAAGTCTTACGATTTCTATTCTTTTAAAATAAAAGAAGAAACCAATTTTTATCCAGTTTTTAATAAAGTTGTACCAGAGCTTTCTTCTCATATAGCCGTTGCGATGTTTTTTTTGCGGGCCCAAATATAGGCAATGCTTAAACCTGAAATGATGTGCCATATTCCCCACCAGCCAGCTACAATGGCCATTCCGCCTAGGCCATCAAAAAATGTAAAAATTAACAGCAAGCCTAGGCCCGAATTCTGAATCCCTGTTTCTACTGCCAAGGTACGCCTGTCGGGCAAACTTAGATTGCCCAACCTACCAATAGTATACCCGCTGAATAGGGCAATGGCATTATGAAAAAATACAATGATGACAACCAGATGTACGTACTCCGTAAAAAGGTCATAGTTTTTAGTAAAAGCTATTACCACAAAAGCCACAAAGATGGTAATGCTCAAAGGTTTTAAAACTTTACTGAACAAGGCTGCTGTTTTTGGTCTCCAATGGTTGGTTAGCATCCCTAGTATCAATGGGATTCCCAAGATTATTACTATGGTTTCAAAAACGTCAAAGGGATTGATGTTTACTTTTTGAAGAATTTCGCTGGTAGGAGGGTATAAGCTCCCCCAAAACTGAAGATTGAACGGTGTGAGAAAAATACACAGTACGGTAGAGAAGGCCGTAAGGGTAACAGATAAGGCCGCATTTCCACCAGAAATATAACTCATAAAGTTGGAGATATTTCCACCCGGGCATGCTGCTATCAAGATCATTCCTAAGGCTATGCTGGCCTGTGGCTGGGCTATGTAAATCAAAAGAAATGTAAGGGCCGGAAGAACGATAAACTGAGATAATATCCCTAATAAGGCAGGCTTTGGAGATTTTATTATTCTCTTAAAGTCAGCTACTTTTAGTTCGAGCGCCACACCGTACATTATTACGGCTAGGCACAGGTTGAGTGCCCAAATGGCTTCGGGGCTAAAATCGAGTTTAGCCGAATCTAGTAATTGGTTCATTCAAGGTTGTTTGCTTCAAATATATACATTGCCTAATAACCTAAAGAACCTGCGAAAGCAATAAAACTAAAACGGAAAGAAAAAGGGGGACTCTTAGTAATATTTTTCCGTGAGGAAAGATAGCTGCTAACCCATAAGTCCCCCTAAATATTTTTGAAATGACTTATTATCAACGGCAAATATAGTGAACCTTCTGATATTCAGGACTCACAATTCTTATTTTTTAACGTTAACTATTTGTAAGAGCATCAAAAGAAATTTTTCCTGAATACTTCAAAAAAAAAAGTCCTGACAATTGCCAGGACTTTTTTTGGTATTCAATTAAGAGGGAGATTCATCTTCCGTTTTCTCTTTCTGTTTATTTACTGTTACTGAGATTTCCTCCTCATCGCTTCCTTCTTTCTTTTCCAGAGTAATGTAAATCTCGTCATTCTCTTGTATTTCAGAGTTTATTATCTGTTCTGCAAGCGGATCTTCTACATATTTCTGGATAGCACGAGCTAAAGGTCTTGCTCCAAATTTTTCATCGAAACCTTTATCGGCAATATATTCTTTAGCCTTTTTGGTCATTTTTACATTGTAACCTAGGCCTCTTATTCTACCGTAAAGCTTCTCAAGCTCAATGTCAATAATTTTAAGAATATCCTCTTTGCCGAGATTGTTAAATAAAACAACATCGTCAATTCTATTTAAAAACTCAGGAGCAAAGGCGCGCTTTAAGGCGTCCTCTAGTACGCCTTTGGCTATGCTTCCTTTGCCATCTATTCTGGCAGATGTACCAAATCCTACTCCACTACCAAAGTCTTTCAATTGGCGCGAGCCAATATTAGAAGTCATTATGATTATGGTATTCTTAAAATCAACTTTTCGGCCAAGGCTATCTGTCATGTGGCCATCGTCCAGGGCTTGTAATAGTAAATTGAACACATCAGGATGTGCTTTTTCAATCTCATCCAATAAGACTACAGAGTAAGGTTTTCTACGAACCTTTTCGGTGAGCTGTCCACCTTCTTCGTAGCCTACATATCCGGGAGGGGCTCCTACCAAACGAGATACAGCAAATTTCTCCATGTACTCACTCATATCTATTCTGATAAGATTTTCTTCACTATCAAATAAAGAGCGAGCTAATTCTTTGGCCAATTGAGTTTTTCCAACACCAGTTGCCCCCAAGAAAATAAACGAACCAATAGGTTTGTTTGGATCTTTAAGTCCAGCTCTATTACGCTGTATTGCTTTTACGATTTTATCTACCGCTTCGCTTTGACCAATGATATGCGACTTCATTTCTTCGGCCATTCCGGTCAATCTCTTGCTTTCTTGTTGTGCTACTCGCTGTACGGGTATTCCGGTCATCATCGCTACCACCTCGGCTACATTAGGCTCATCTACTGTCTCACGATTTTGCTTTACTTCCTCTTCCCAGTTAGCTTGGGCATCTTTTAGCTGACCTTCCACACGTTTTTCATCATCGCGCAGACGAGCAGCTTCTTCGTAGCGTTGCTTTTTTACTACCTGTATTTTTTGCTCACGAATATCTTCCAGCTTTTTCTCAAGCTCTATTACTTCCTTAGGCACTTTTATAGTGGTAATATGAACACGCGACCCCGCTTCATCCAAAGCATCTATGGCCTTATCGGGCAGGTGCCTGTCTGTTACATATCGGGCAGTTAAATGAACACAAGCTTTTATGGCTTCATCTGTATAATTTACATTGTGATGCTCCTCGTACTTATCCTTTATGTTGTGCAAAATTTGAATCGTTTCCTCTATGGTGGTAGGGTCTACCATCACCTTTTGGAATCTTCTTTCCAAGGCACCATCTTTTTCTATATACTGTCGGTATTCATCAAGGGTAGTAGCACCAATACATTGGATTTCTCCTCTGGCAAGTGCGGGCTTAAACATGTTACTTGCATCCAAAGAACCTGTGGCACCTCCAGCGCCAACAATGGTATGAAGCTCATCAATGAAAAGGATAATATTTTCATTTTTCTCCAATTCATTCATCAAGGCTTTCATGCGCTCTTCAAACTGTCCACGATATTTAGTACCTGCTACCAGTGAGGCAAGGTCTAACGTTACCACACGCTTATCAAAAAGTACACGCGATACCTTTCGTTTTACTATTCGCAGGGCAAGGCCTTCGGCTATAGCCGATTTACCTACACCAGGCTCACCTATAAGCAAAGGGTTGTTTTTCTTTCTTCTCGACAAGATTTGAGAAACACGCTCAATTTCTTTTTCGCGACCTACCACCGGGTCCAATTTTTCGGCTTCGGCCAGCTTGGTCAAATCACGTCCAAAATTATCCAAAACAGGAGTTTTGGTTTTAGTGTCAGTTTTAGCTTTGGTTCCGCCTGATCCAAAGTTTGGATCCTTACGCTCAAAGTCATCTTCATCATCACCATACGGAGTTTCTGATCTTGGGCGATCTTTTATTTCATCCGCATAATGCGATTGGTATTCTGTTTTTACATTGTCATAGTCAATCTCATATTGTCTTAAAATTCTAGAAACCGGATCATCATCGTTTCTGAGAATGCACAACAATAAATGAGAAGTTCTTATATGAGAGCTTTGAAAAAGCTTGGCTTCTAAAAAGGTTGTTTTTAGTGCCTTTTCGGCCTGACGGGTAAGAGGTAAGTTCTTTTTGGTATTTAGCTGCCCCGAAATATTAGGAGCACTAATAGCCTCTATCTTTCTTCTGAAAGCCTGAACGTTTACACCCAAATCTTCTAAAATTTGAATAGCACTGCCTTCGCCTTCTCTTATCAAACCTAACATCAGATGCTCAGTGCCTATATAATCGTGTCCCAGTCTTAGGGCTTCTTCTTTGCTGAAGCTAATCACGTCTTTTACACGTGGTGAAAAATTTTCATCCATATCAATATCTATTGGGAAATTAGAGTAATCATTTGCGTTGGGAAATTACGAATATTGTGCCAACACCGACTTTAGACCAAAGTTATCGGTAAAGGCCCTAAACTAACGGCTCAATCTTCGTTTAATTATTAACAGTCATGTGTGTCATATTGTGAAGAAATTACCTCTATTCGTGGCGTTCAGGGGGGTATGAGTCCTTATATTTGGATTTTTAAGAACGTATAGTATAAACGTAGATAAAATACTGACAACATGGCCGAAGGCGAAAGAATAATTCCTATTAACATTGAAGAGGAAATGAAAGCATCCTACATCGATTATTCGATGTCGGTAATTGTTTCTCGTGCTCTTCCTGATGTGAGAGACGGAATGAAACC
>JAUICR010000244.1 GCA_030427785.1 Bacteroidia bacterium
TGAACTGTGATATTAAAGTAGATACAGCCGGAACCTTTAGTCAGGATTTTGCAGGTATCACTATTTCAGGTTCTTTAAGCTCTGCTACCACCTATGGTAAGTCAGGAAATTACAATTTAATTTCAGGCAATACTATTACTGGAGGGTACCAAGGTATTACGGTATATGGTGAGAGTACTGACTCAGCCAATGGCAACATGATTGTAAATAATACCATTAAGGATTTTTACCAGTACGGTATACGCTTGTATTACACAGATCATGTAGTGGTAGAGGGTAATGATATTTCCAGACCCAATAGGAGTTCAATTAGTTCTTTTTATGGTATCTACAATTATTACTCAACGTCAGCAAATATTTCGGGTAACAAGCTTCATAAGCCATTCCCTAATTTAACTACATCTACCAGTACTTTTTATGGTATTTACAATTACTACCCAACCGGTAGTACGAGTGATCCTGTGGTTATTGCAAATAACTTGATATATGATGTTGACTTTGATGGTACGCTATACGCAGTTTATTTATCACAAGGAAACGATGTGAAATTGGTACACAATACGTTTGTGATTGATGACCCAATTCACACAGCTTCTTTTGGTGGCCTTACTCGCGTTATGTATTTCGCTAGTGCATTGCCAAACTCTAGTGCAAGCAACAACATTGTTTATTTAAACAGAGCAAGCGGTAGTAGCACGGTGCATATGGTATACGCACAGTCTAACGCCCCCGAAATGAGTAATAACAATTACTATGCACCTTCGGGCGCACCTGTTTATGAGTTTGGTTATTACCAAGGAAATGGTCAATCTACTTTTGCTGACTGGAAGAACGCCACCGGAGAAGATGCTAATTCTACCTTTGGCAACCCTTACTTTGTAAATATGGGTACAGATGATTATCACCCACAATCTGCCGTATTAGACGGTGGAGCGGCTGATTTCTCTATGTATGTAATGAGTGATATAGATGGCACCTTGAGAGGTATGCCATCAGATATTGGTGCTTATGAATTTGTAGGTGCTCCTTGTACAGGTCTTAGCCAAGTAGGTACTACCGGCATTACTGCTACTAGCGGTACTGTGGTATGGGCACCTAATGCAGCCTCTGTTACAGTAGAGTGGGGGCCAGTTGGTTATAAGCAAGCTTCACAAGCGCCTACAGGAACTAACATTGTTCCGTTAGGAGATACCAGCTCAGTAATCACAGGATTGTCATCGCTTACCTGCTATGACTATTACTTGACGATGAACTGTACCTCTACATTACCAGGCGCACCACCACTTATGGGGCCATTTACCCTTTGTACTGATTGTGCAGGAGGTCCATTAAGTGGTACTTACACTGTAGGAGGAACTCCAGGAGCTACTAACTTCCCAACATTAGATTCAGTAATGACAGCCCTTAACGGTTGTGGAATCAGTGGTCCGGTAGTATTCAATATGAATGGAGGAACGCATAGCGCCTTTAAACTAGGAAATGTAGTAGGATCAAGTGCTACAAACACAATTACCTTTAATGGATCGGCCAATCACGGTGATAGCATTGTAGCAAATTCACAAGCGGCAGCCATGGATTTTGATGGTGCACAGTATGTTACTTTCAATGGCGTGTATGCTTCTAATGTGGGCGGAAACTTTGTAGTGTGGTTGCACAATGGTACCCACCATATCACAGTTGACGGTTCTATTTTGATGGGAGATGCAAGTGGAAGTGCTTTTGCTTCGGCAGTAGTAGCGGCCACCTCTACCTCTACATCAGCCACCGGCTATGGCGATAATGCCAATCATATTACCATTAGCAATAATGAGGTAATAGGAAACTACTATGGTATGTCGTTTAACGGAAGTGGAACCACTTCAAAGATCAAAGGAATCCAAATTGTGGATAACAACTTTGTAGACCAGTTTTACTATGGTATCAGAATGTACTATACGGATTCATCTACAATAGAAGGTAGTTATGTGAATGGTTTTAGAAATAGCTTTAGCTATGGTATATACATGTGGTACAACGATAGAATTGATTTGACAGGTAATGAAATGTACGGAACCAGCTATGGTATCTACTCTTATTACACCAATCAATTGGCTACTACAGCTGCATGGACAAGTACTTTTTCGAACAACATGACAGATGGAAGTACGTATGGTACCTACATGTATGGTAATAAGTATTTGAACTTCTACCACAACACGGTGAACTCTACCGGTACTTACGGTTTGTATTTAAGTGGTTCTTCTACTCAAGGTACTACTAGTAGCGATAACATAAACATGAGGAATAACATCATCATGAATGCTACTAACTACGCGATTTATATTGGTACAAATCCATTTGGAACTTTTGTATTGGATAATAACGTATACCATACAGGTGGTACAAACATCGCTTACAGTGGTTCTGCATACGCTACCCTAGCGGCTTGGCAGTTGGCTGATCTTACCAAAAATGCGAACTCGCTATCGGGAGACCCATTATTGGCAGGTGCTACCAACTATAGAGTATTAGGAGCTTTGGCCAATGATGCTGGAGATAACTCAGTAGGTATACTTACGGATATTGACGGAGAAACTCGTCCTAAGTCTCCCTCTACTATTGTAGATATAGGAGCGGATGAGTTTACCCCTGTTACAGCTGACTTTGCTATAATAGGTGCAAGCCTTGAAAGTGGTACTTGTCTATCTACTATGGATACGGTAATTATTGAGGCTGAAAATGTGATAGGTGCTGCGGCTAACCTAGGTACTACTTCTTTGGTAGCCGGTTATAGCGTTACAGGTCCTGTTAACTCTTCAGGTACTATTACCTTGAGTACAGGAATTATTGCACCAAATGGTATTGCCACCTTGATGGCTACTAATGTAGACATGTCAGTTCCTGGTACTTATACTTTGAATGCTTGGATTAACCCAAGTACTTTGAACCAGTCGGATGTGAATGATACTTTGGTGTCAAGTGTAACCATGACAATTTACCCGGTATGGGAGGTTACGCCAAGTACTCCTACTGTAATTACTACTACTACAGATACTGTTGTAATGGAAGCAAAATCACCATTCTTAAGCGGAGGAGATTTCTTTATTACTGAAATATGTCAGTTTAGAGGTGCTAGTAATGGAGCTATGATTGGTGGCTGGCCTTCTTACCTTACGGCCGATGATTATATCGAGATTACGGGAGTACCAAGTTCTGATCTAGGAGGATTGACCTTAGAGATTTGGAATACCAGTAGTATGGTTAAGAGCCATACATTCCTACCAGGAACAGTACTCAGCCCTGCAGGAACAGCAATTATTATGACAGGGCAGGGAGCAACGGCTGATAGTCCAACCAATTTCATGTATAATGGAACAGGCTCGTCTACAACAAGCTTTAGCTCAGGTACAGCCTCAGGATATATTATTAAGAATGGAACCGTAATAATGGATGCCGTAGCTTATAATACCTATACTTTCCCGGCTGCCTCAGGCGTAACAGCTGCTGATTGGAGTGGAACTGCCCCATCAGGTAGTGGTACTTGTGGAAATAGATTAGAAGGTGCGGATGTAAACAGTAATACCAATTGGGTTAATTCAGGAACATCAACACAAAAGCAAGATCCAAATGTGATTAATGGTGGCGTACAAGTACCAGCAGGTGGTGCTACTCCAGGATTCTCTTGGATGCTGAACGGTGTGTTGTTCGATACAGTTCCAAAAACTGTAGGCGGACCTTATACTCAGTCAGGTACTTACAACTATATTACTAGTTTGTTAACGCCATGTGGTTTGTTTACAGATACAGTAGTAGTAATTGTGAACTTACCAGGACAGTGTAACCCACCCCTTACGGTAACACCTACGGTAGAAGCTTGTGATAGTGTAATAGTAGACTGGACAGGCGCAGCCGATTCAGCTATCGTTAGCTGGGTAGCAACCGGAGGAACTCCTACAGGAGGTACTTTGGTATGGGGCGATAGTACTTATACCATTACCGGTACCAGTGCTATGACAACTTACGATGTATATGTAGCCAACATTTGTGGAGGCGATACAGCTGTAGGTGGCCCTTATCCATTCAGTACAGGAAACATTGGTGCACCAGTAGCATCGTTTACTGTAAACCAAGTATTAGGAAGCCTATCAGTAGGATATGATGCAAGTGGAAGTACCGGAAATGGCAACAGCTATGCCTGGGACTTTGGCGATGGAACTACCGGAACCGGTATTAACCCAACGCATCCTTACACCACTGGAGGCACCAAGACGATTAAGTTGACCGTTACCAATGCTTGTGGCAGTGATGATACTACCATTACAGTAGCTAACATCAGCCTAGGAGAGAATGCGTTGTCATCTAATATGATTATGTTCCCTAATCCAGCTAGCGATGTAGTGAACATCGAGTTGAGCTTAGAAGGAGCTGATCACTTAAGTATTAGAGTGATGGACGTTTCAGGAAAGACCGTGATGCAGGTAAGCGAAGAGAAGACTTCTTTGAAGTACGAAGGTCGTATAGATGTGTCTAACCTAGCACAAGG
>JAUICR010000245.1 GCA_030427785.1 Bacteroidia bacterium
AGTAATTAATCCACCTGCTATTACTGCTCAAACCATTGATTTAGTATTTGCAGTGGGTGCAGGTATCAACTTGCCAGGTGATGGTTCAATTAGTCCTCTTCCTAACCTTGTTACTGGAGTTTTGCATCTTGCTGTTACAGCTAATGAAGACACAGTAAGCTTTATCATTAGCATTATTGACGATGCCATCATTGAAGGAAACGAAACTCTTTTTGTAAAGTTAAATGCAGTTTCAAGTGGCTTAACTATTGCCTCTCCGGATAGTATGATCTTCGTGGTAGAAGATAATGATTTTGCTACCAGCGATATTGCAAGCATCACTACTGTAGATGCCAACTTTGTACCCGATTCGCTAGGAAAGACTTTTATCACTCATGGGGTGGTTTACACAGATGATTTTGACGGAAATGCAGGATTGAGCTTTTATATGTATGATAATACTGGAGGTATCAATGTGTTCAACTTTAATGACGTAAGTAACTACGTGGTTACTCGCGGAGATTCTATTATGGTAATAGGAGAAATTGAGCAGTATAGAGGTCTTACTGAAATAGTAGTGGATTCAATTAATGTATTAAAAACAGGAGTAGCCCTTAAGAACCCAAGTACAGAAACCAAGCTAGATGAAAGTACCGAAGGAGAATTTATTCAGCTTGATTACTGGTGGTTTATCGATACAGCTCAGTGGGGTTCTGGTTCATTTAACATGGACATTACTAATGGTAAGGACACAGGAATTATGCGTATTGATAGTGATATTAACTTAAGCGGAGCACCTTTGCCTACAGCAGGAATGTTTAGCGTAAGAGGAGCTGGATCTCAATTTACTTTCAGTACTCCAGCTAATGATGGCTATCAAATTTTCCCACGCGATTCATCGGATATCATTCCTATTAATGAAGAGCAAATAGGAACTGCCACAACCAATGATGCTAACCTAGTACCAGTAATGGAAGGTCAGAGAGTAATTTTATCAGGAGTTGTGTATACTGACGATTTTGATGGAAACAACGGAATTAGCTTTTATATGGCTGACGCTACTGGCGGAATCAATGTGTTTAACTTTAATGATGTAAGCAATTATGTAGTTACTCGTGGAGATTCTATTCGTGTAATTGGAGAAATTATTCAGTTCAGAGGTTTGACTGAGATTTTTGCTGATTCTATCGAAGTGTTGAATACTTCAGTGTCGCTACCAGCTATTACTACCGTGACTACACTGGATGAAACTACCGAGAGCGAGTATATCCGTATGGACAATATGACCTTTGTAGATACTACTCAATGGGGCTCAGGAAGTTCTTTTAATGTAGATATTACCAACGGTACTGATACCTTCACTATGCGTATTGATAGCGATATCAATCTTAGCACTATGCCATTGCCTACCAAGGGAAGCTTTAGTGTAATTGGTGCAGGGTCGCAGTTTACTTTTAGCGATCCAGCAAATGATGGCTATCAGATTTTCCCGCGTGATGATAATGATATCATTACCAATGTTTCGTTACCGGAATTTAACGGTTTAGAGATATCATTGTATCCAAACCCAGCTAAGGACGTAGTGTATATCGAAAGAAACAATACAAGCAAAGCTGAGGTGGTAATTACCAATGTAAGTGGAGTGGTGGTTAGCAGATTTAATACTACCGACACTACGGTAGAAATCTCAACAGAAAACCTGAGCTCAGGTGTTTACACAATAAGTATTATTGAAAGCGATGCCAGTGCTGCCCGCAAGGTGGTAATTAGCAAATAGATTTCTAATAGAGAACTATGAAAAAGGGATATTTCGAAAGAGATATCCCTTTTTCTATTGAGACACATTGCCTAAATATTTTGTTAGAGATAAATAAGAGTGATTTTGAACGCAGGGAGCGGTTTGCTTAAGGTTCTACGTAAATAGAAGGAGAATAAGCAATGTTGCTTAAATGCCCGGCTCTATCCTTTAGCTGAAACTCAAACCGTACAGAATCTACGTTGGAGTTTTTAGGAAAAGCTAAATAGCTAAAAGCTAAATTTATTTCACCCTCCAACACTTTGTTTTGCCCAAGTGGAGTTAAATATGGTAGTACTACATGGAATGGTAAACAAGGGTCTGCCGGTAAAATTTCTTTATACTCACCTTGTACTTTCTCAAAGTATCTAATGAAAAAGTTATAAGCCGAAAAATTGCAGGAGTCAGTTGGAATATCTTGAGGTCTTAGGCCTATATCACCGTCCAAATCGGTAAAATCAGTTTTAAGAATGAGGTTTCTGCGGTTATCTGCAGGGTCACCTACTATTTCAAATTCATAATCACTCCATTTGAGTTCGGGGATAATACTAAAGTCCTTTGATTTTTTTTCGCAGGAGGTTATCATGCCTATAGACAGGGCACATATTAGTATTTTTGACAAGCTCCGATTCATGATTATTAATAGGTTCCAGTATCGTTTAACGTTGAACAATAAGCAATATTTCAAAAGTAAAGTATTTGAGGCAAACTCCCCACAGGCATTCGATGCATTGGCTATGGAGTTGTTTAGATTTCAATATCAGGAAAATGATGTGTATCGGTCTTATGTAGATGTATTAGGAAAGGATATTAACGCCATTTCAACTATTTCAGAAATTCCTTTTTTGCCCATTTCTTTTTTTAAAACTAAAGAAGTAAAGACAGGTGTATATAAGTCCGAAACTGTTTTCACTAGCTCCAGTACAAGTGGCACAGGCGAGAGTAAACATCACCTGGAAAAAACCCAGCATTACGATACTACTTGGTTACATGCTTTTAAAGCTATTTATGGCGATGTAAAAGAGTATTGCATTTTGGCTTTATTGCCATCTTATCTTGAGCGCGAGGGCTCTTCACTCATCCATATGGTGCAAGGAATGATTGAGCAAAGCAAGGATGCAGATAGCCAGTTTTATTTGCATAATCATGAAGAGCTTTATGAAGTTTTGCAGCGTAAAGTAGCAGCAGAAACCAAAACTATTTTAATAGGTGTGAGTTTTGCTTTGCTCGATTTTGTAGAGAAATTTCAATTGCCACCTAATGATCTTATCATTATAGAAACAGGTGGTATGAAGGGAAGAAGAAAAGAATTAATTCGTGACGAGCTGCATGCTATTTTGAAGTTGGGTTTCAATGTAAAAACAATTCATTCAGAATATGGAATGACCGAACTGCTGTCTCAAGCCTACTCCCAAGGCGATGGTAGATTCGATTTACCCAATTGGATGAAGGTGTTTATCAGAAGGGTAGATGATCCTTTTTCGGAAGCAGGTATTGGAAAAACCGGAGGAATAAATATCATTGATTTGGCTAATATTGATAGTTGTGCGTTTATAGAAACTCAAGATTTAGGACGGAAATATCCGGACGGTAGTTTTGAAGTAATGGGTAGATTTGATACTGCGGATATTCGCGGTTGTAATTTGATGGTAATATAATTTAAGAGATGAAAAAAGCTTTGTTAGGATTTCTTTGTGTACTGCAAATGATGGGCTATGCCCAAAAAATGGAAGAAGACACTAAGGTGTTGAGTAAAATTCAAGGGGAACCGCTGTTTATGCTAAATGCCAATGAATATGTGTACTCCTATGAGCCTGATGGTGGTTGGTACAAAATAAGGCTGGAAGTGTTTGTGAGCCCAGAGGAAGTGGTGGATGATGAGGTCATTGTAACGGGTACTAGCTTGCTCAATAAAGAGGGTGAGGAAATAGGAAAAGCCTTGACCGAAGTAAAGATTGTAGAAGGTAAAGCAGAAAAGGTATACCGCGGAAAATCCAAATACCGGGCAATTCTTGAGGGTTATGTATACAAAACCAAATTTGCTGATGGTAGCCGCCCTGAGGATAGAGTATCAGAGCTGTTGGCAATTAAGTCTCGAACCGAACAAATGGAGGGATATAAGGAACTCTTTAAGGAGTATGGTTTTGAAGAGCGCAAGTTTGATGATCTTACCGCTTATGCCTATTTGGAGCAAGGTAAAACTCTAAGTGAGGATAAAGACTTTAGAATGATTATCGTTTTTAGAGGTGAAGAAACCGTGTATGCCATTCTCACCAATGATCAGACGGTGACCGCACCTAAAGTAAAGTTGACCTGGGAAGACGGTTCCTTCAAAGCCATATATATGTACAAACCTACCACGGCCCAAGCAGAAGCTATTCAGGATGAAATCATGTATACGTTTATTGCTTTGTAGGAGGGTTATAGAGGTCTTAGTATTTAAGGGGGACAATGAACATGGAGAATTTAAAGCAATGTACAAATGGTGCTGTCTAACGCAGTAGAAGTTGCATAATGAATGACAAACTAATATTTTCAGATGGACGAAACCTCTATATAACACTAGAAAGTAAAATAAAATCAGGTGTAAAGTGGTTTTTGATTGTTCTTAATTTTCTGCTATATGGTTTAATTATTAGTCTGTTTGTATCAATGGATGATAATCAAAAGCCCTCGCTATTATTCCCTTGTTTAATGTTTAGTGGAGCTGTTTTC
>JAUICR010000246.1 GCA_030427785.1 Bacteroidia bacterium
TAAAAGCATTTCGACACTGTCATATGCCGTTAGATTATATACTTTGACCAAATCAATTTGGTAGCATAATTTTTGATTAATAAGCTCTATCTCTATAATATTCTTTTTCATTTTCCAAGAACCTTCAAAAAAATAGGACGGAGTTTTCCTTACACTCCGAGTATTACGACTGATTCTTAAGATTTCAACCTTTTCCTTTACTACATCTACCTTTCCGTTTCCTTTAAATTCAAAGCGATATATCCATGTTCCCTCACCAAACAGTTCAACTTCATACCCAAAATCACCACGATCGTCACTATTATTCATTTCAGTGTTTCTGTGAAATACGCACGAATCTTCAAATCTTAAACTTTGTAAGGGAAGCGAATCTGGTGCAACGCATACCCAAACTCCTTTAATATCACTTTTTTTGTATCTCTTTTGACTGAACAGAGACATTGAAATAAGAACCAGCAGTACCGTTATTGTTTTCTTCATTCTTAGATATTAAGGAGTCTATAAACAATACTACTCCTCCCCACGCATCACTTTTGGCACCCTAAAGTAATCCGAATCTTTATCAGGAGCATTGCGTAAAGCATCCGCTTTTGACACTTCTGTTTTTATTTCGTCTTTGCGCAACACGTTTTCCTCTTCGGTAAGATATACCAACGGATCTACACCCTTTAGGTCCAATTCGCTTAGCTTTTCTACAAAAGCCAAAATCTTATCCATATCGCCTACCATGGCTTCTTTCTCCTCTTCCGAAAACTCAAGGCGCGCCAAGTGGGCTAGCTTTTCTACAGTTTCTTTATCTAATTTCATTTGCTAAGCTTTTTATTTCATCTGGCTCCAGGCCCGATCTCACTATATTATAACACTGGTTTTGTAACTCTTCTATACTCTCAGGGCTATCATCTTTGGCACTTATAAACGGATGGATGATCGCTCTTAATGACCCTGGACATCCTTTCCAAAAATCATACGAAAAACGCCTTTTATTATCAGGATAACTCACAGGTATAATCTCTACCCCTTTGCTAGCCGCCAGCCTAAATGCTCCTGACTTGAACGGGGCAAGCAGCACTTGTGTATCATCTGGCACCATGCCTTCCGGAAAAATACAAAGTCCAAAACCTTGATCCATTTTTACGCCAGCTCGCTCAAAAACTGTCTTTCTGCTTTTTAGGCTGTTTCTATCTACCAACAAATTTGTGCGCTTATAAAAGTACCCAAACAGAGGAAGGTTTGCCAATTCTTTTTTCCCAATAAAAAGAAAACTATTTCTGAATAATGCCAAGGTTAGCATTATATCGATAACACTCGTATGATTAGGACAGATAATATATAATTTATCCTTTTCTGGTTTTTGCAACCAAATAGCTCTGGGCCAAAAGCCCGAAAACAACAAGACCATCCAGGCCCACAGCCGTGCCAACCAAAAAAATTGTGGGTAAGTAGCCGGACTTATAGACATAACAAAAATAAAAGGGAACAGTAGCAAAATGACGATTAGTACCACTACGTAGAACCATATCCGCCAAAAGAGTACTGCTATTTTAGAAATCAGATTCACGCTGCAAAAATAGGATTTTGGTTAAGGCCTGATTAATTACTTTTGGCCTCCATTAACAATAAACACAAATGGCCAGAGTACTTACAGGAATACAAAGCAGCGGCAGACCCCACTTGGGAAACATCTTGGGTGCCATAGTCCCTGCTATTGAATTAGCTGAAAACGACAACAATGAGTCTTTCATTTTTATTGCCAACCTACATTCTCTCACTACATTAAAAGATGGTGAAACGCGCAAACAAAATGTATATGCCGTTGCTGCCGCCTGGCTGGCCTTTGGTTTGGATACTGATCGAAATGTGTTTTACCGCCAAAGTGATTTACCTGAAGTAACCGAGCTTACCTGGTACCTCAACTGCTTTACGCCCTACCCCATGCTGGCCAATGCGCATTCATTTAAAGACAAAAGCGACCGACTAAGCGATGTAAATGCCGGCCTATTTGACTACCCCGTGCTGATGGCTGCAGATATCCTATTGTATGATGCCGAGGTAGTACCTGTAGGCAAAGACCAAAAGCAACACCTTGAAATTACCCGTGACATTGCTAGTGCGCTGAACAACAAAATGGGCGAGGAGATTTTGATCTTACCAGAATCTGCTATTCGTGAAGATGTGATGACCGTCCCCGGAACGGATGGCCAAAAGATGAGCAAAAGCTACGGAAACATTATTGACGTTTTCTTGCCTCCCAAGCAGCTGAAAAAGCAAGTGATGAGCATTGAGACTGACAGCACACCTTTGGAAGAACCAAAAGATCCGGATACTTGTAATGTGTTTGCCCTCTATAAAATAATGGGTACCGAGACCCAAGTTGCAGAAATGCGTGCGAACTACCTTGGCGGAAACTATGGTTATGGTCATGCCAAATTAGCTTTGCTAAACCTCATTACTGAAAAATATGCTGAGCAACGCGAGAAGTTTAGTCACTATATGGAAAACACGCACCTGATAGAAGAACAATTGCAAAAAGGAGCAGAAAAAGCCAGACCTGTTGCTCAGGCCGTTTTGGGAAGAGTGAGGAGTAAGTTGGGGTTTTAGAAAACAGTTTCCAGTTGGCAATTTTCAAACTGCCCATGGCCAACTGAAAACTCCCAACTCCAAATTAAAAATTAATCGTTCAGCTTCAGCACCATCAAAAATGCTCCTCCGGAATTTCCACATTACTTACCTCGTGAATGCATTTTTACCAATTTTTGGTACTTTTGATGTATATCATTTTACCATGAGCAAAAACACCTCCATATCTCTTGGCGATTATTTTGACGACTTTGTTAAAGACAGAATCAACGTTGGCAGGTTTAAAAATGTAAGTGAAGTGGTGCGTGCTGGTTTGCGACTTTTGGAAGAAGAAGAAGCCAGAGTAACCGCTTTACGCAATGCCATTGAAGAAGGAATCAACAGTGGGCAAGCAAATGATTTTGACCCTGAAAAACACCTTTCCGCATTAAAGGAAAAAAAGCGGGCAAATGGCTAAGTATATTCTCACCAATAAGGCCATTGAAGATTAAAGTAAAATTTGGGAATACACCTTTGAAGAGTGGTCTGAACGGCAGGCTGACAAATATTACAAGCACTTAATCGCTACCTGTCAGAATATTGCAAATAAACCAAACCTGGGAAAATCTTACAGTGAAATAATTCCTGATCTGCTTGGGCTGAAATCCAACCGCCACATAATTTTCTATCGAAAACTTTCAGAAGATCTAGTTGAAATAATCAGAATCCTTCATGGAAGAATGGATCTTTCTAAAAGGATAAAAGGGTGAATAATCATTTTCAGTTGGCAATTTGCAAACTGCCCATTGCCAACTGAAAACCCCCAACTCCAAATTAAAAATTAATCGTTCAATTTAAGCACTGCCAAAAACGCCTCTTGAGGAATTTCCACATTACCTACTTGGCGCATACGCTTTTTACCGGCTTTCTGCTTTGCAAGTAGTTTACGCTTACGCGAAATATCACCACCATAACATTTTGCGGTAACGTCTTTACGCAAGGCGCTCAAAGTTTCGCGGGCAATAATTTTGGCACCAATAGCCGCCTGAATAGCAATTACAAACTGCTGGCGAGGGATTAGCTCTTTTAGCTTTTCGCAAATTTTCTTACCCAAGTCATAAGCATTACTACGATGTACTAAAGCTGATAAAGCATCTATGGCATCACCATTCAGCATAATATCAACTTTTGACAATTCTGAATCCTGATACCCCACAGGGTAATAATCAAAAGAAGCATAACCGCGAGTAAGTGACTTTAATCGATCGTAAAAATCAAACACAATTTCTGCTAAGGGCATTTCAAAATTCAGCTCCACACGCTCAGAAGTTAAATAGGTTTGATTCTTTAATACGCCACGCTTTTCGATACATAGATTCATAATGGTACCTACATAATCTGACTTTGTAATAATTTGTGCTTTTATGTATGGCTCCTCCATTCTCTCAAGTTTGGTAGGATCGGGAAACTCGGTTGGATTATTTACAATAACTCTGGTTTGAGGATCTTTCTTCATGTAAGCATAATAGCTTACGTTGGGTACGGTGGTAATCACCGTCATATTAAATTCGCGCTCCAATCGCTCCTGAATGATTTCCATGTGCAGCATTCCCAGAAATCCACATCTAAAACCAAAACCCAAAGCCATAGATGATTCGGGCTCAAAAGTTAGCGAGGCATCATTTAATTGAAGTTTCTCTAGTGAAGCTCTCAGCTCTTCAAAATCTTCTGTATCTACAGGATAAATCCCGGCAAACACCATTGGCTTTACTTCCTCAAAACCTTCAATAGCTTTGGCGGCTGGGCGTTCCATGCTGGTAATAGTATCACCCACTTTCACCTCTTTGGCCTCCTTTATTCCAGAAATGATGTAGCCCACGTTTCCGGCTTTCAATTCTTTTACAGGAATTTGCTTTAAGCCTAAAATCC
>JAUICR010000247.1 GCA_030427785.1 Bacteroidia bacterium
GTCATTTTTTAATGAAATACTTGCGTTTGTAGCTAGTATTGCCACGGCATTACCTTTAGTACTCAAACTCATCAGTTCGGTAAAAACCTCAAAAAGTGTTAGTCCATAGGTCATGGAATGGCTGCTAAAAAATTGGTGGAAAAAAATAGAAAGCTGTCTATTAGGAATAGTGTTTTGCCACTACATTTGCGCCATACCAAAGGATAGATGAGCAACTCAGACAGACTTATAGAATACTATTTTCAGCGCAAAATAAAAGGTATGGGCGAAGCCGAAATTCGCAAAAGCCTAGAGGAGCAAATGATGGAAGAAGATGAACGAGAAATTATCTTTAATCAGGTTTGCTTCAAAGAACTGGTGTACCTCAAAAAAATGGCTCAGAAAAGAGTTGGCAAAATCTTATTAATTATTGGTGTTCTAGTTATTCTGGCTGCCACGGCCTTGTTCCTTTATATTCATTATCAAGGCGGTTTCGAGTACAGTTTTTACGTCTTGTATAGTTTATATTCCGTAGGTTTTGTTGGCGTACTAGGCGGATTATTGCTGCGGAGAGCCTAGCACACAGGCTACATATAATCTCTAGGATTATTCTACAAAATTTGACGGTTTAAGATTTTCTGTGAAGTACATTTGCCGCGTGGTAAAACAGGTACTATCTATAATACAATTAAACATTACACTCGAATGGCGCAGACGCCAGAGTTTTTTGGCTGTATTACTCTACACACTTACAACTACGTACTTGGCTTACCTTGTGTTCAATGGAGTTATTTCAACCGAAAGTTGGAATGCCCTCTTTTGGATAATTGTGCTTTTTGCTTCTATACAAGCCGCATTCAGGAGTTTTCAAAATGAAGCCGACAGGCGGTTTCTCCTCTACTTTGGCATGGTAAAGCCTCAGGTTTTAATCTTAGGAAAAATCATATATAATTTCCTCTACATCTTTCTTATTGGCCTTTCGGGTTTGCTGTTGTTTGTATTTCTATTAGGTAATTTGGTAGACGATATGGGAGCATTTATTTTGCTCCTGCTCATTGCTTCAGCGGGTTTTTCTGCCATACTCACATTTGTATCAGGCATATCAGCCAAGGCGTCAGATAATCCTGCGCTTCCAGCCATACTCAGCATCCCCCTTTTATATCCACAAGTGCTTACCCTTAGCCGTACTAGCATGCGCGCCCTTACGGGTTTTTCTTGGGAGGTAAATGGGCCGTACCTATTGGTTTTACTAATGCTAGCATTGGTAAGCACACTACTCTCTTATTTGTTATTTGCCTACCTTTGGCGAGACTAAAATTATGTAATGAAAAAACATTGGTGGAAGGCTCTTGGGGTCGTTTTAGTTATCTACACAATCATTTACGGATTCATCGGTGAGGTGCCCAAATATTTCATTCTAAATGAAACTATTCGCAACCTATACTTTCATGTTACCATGTGGTTTGGAATGATTATTCTGATGACAACTTCCTTAGTATATAGCATAGGTAATTTGGTGAACGGTAGTCTTACCCGAGATTTAAAAGCTAAAGAATTTGCCACTACCGGATTCTTTTTAGCTACACTTGGCTTAATTACTGGCAGTATATGGGCACGATATACATGGGGTACTTACTGGACCAACGATCCTAAGCTTAATGGTACCGCTGTAACTATGCTGATATATTTGGCCTACTTTGTGTTAAGGGGCTCGGTAGACGACCCTATAAAAAAAGGAAGACTTTCGGCTGTGTACAACATTTTTGCCTTTGTAATGATGATCGTGTTCATAGGTATTTTACCTCGAATGACTGATAGCCTGCACCCTGGCAATGGTGGAAACCCCGGATTTGGTGGGTACGACCTCAGTTCTAGTATGCGCATAGTGTTTTATCCGGCAATTATCGGCTGGACACTAATTGGGGTGTGGATAACCAATATTAAAATTAGATACCAAAAATTGATTTGGAAGAAAAATGGATAAACTAAAAAAAATCTCTTTTACCCTAGTAGCCTTATTAATGGGAGTTGCGCTATATGCACAGCAAGGTATGCCCGAAGTAGAAATGGCCGATGCTCTGCGGGCAAACGGTAAAATCTATGTAGTTGTTTTGGTATTGACGGTGATATTTATAGGCATCGTAGGCTACCTAATAGCAATTGATAGAAAATTAAGAAAACTAGAAAAAGAAGCTTCCTGATATGAAAAGATCACACATTGCCATAATTGTAGTAATTGCCATTGCCATAGGTGCCATCATGGTGTCTATCAATGACGCTTCTACTTATGTAGGCTTCGCTACAGCCGATTCTACACCAGGTACCAAGTATACGGTAATCGGCTATTTAGATAAAGATGCTCCTATGGATTATGATGCCCGTGCTCAAAAATTTGAGTTTACGGCCATCGACAAAAATGGAGATAAAATGAAAGTATTTTACGGGCAGCCAAAGCCACAAGATTTTGAACGTAGCGAAGAAATAACCATGAAAGGTTATGCAACAGACGAAGCCTTTGTAGCTGAAGAAATCTTGATGAAATGTCCATCAAAATACAATGAGCAAAGTGAAATAGAGGGATATAACACCTATAAGTAAACACTTTGCCACGCAACCTTTCCTGTACCTTTTTGGAGTTTAAGCAGTACCACACTTAGTAAATATTATTATTGATGGAATACGTAGGAGAACATCTTTTACCTGGCCAGTTAGGCCGTTTTTTTGTTAGTCTGGCTTTTGCTGCCGCCATTATTGCAGCACTTGCCTATTATTTCTACCTGCGTAATAATAGTAAGGCCTACCTAAAACTGGCACGAGCTAGCTTTCTTACCCATACCGGAGCTGTATTGGGAATAGTAGCCACGCTATTATATATTATCCTAAGTCATTACTTTGAGTACGATTATGTGTGGAAACACTCTTCTACCGAGTTGCCATTGCAATATGTTTTTAGTGCTTTTTGGGAAGGACAAGAAGGGAGCTTTATACTCTGGTTGTTTTGGCATGTAGTATTAGGATGCATCCTCATGTTTACCGCCAAAAAATGGGAAGCGCCTACTATGATTGTATTCGCTCTGGTTCAGGCTTTTTTAGCAAGTATGATATTGGGTATTTATCCTTTTGGTTTAAAAATAGGTAGCAGCCCATTCGTATTGATGCGAAACACCGTAGATAACATTGGATTGCCATGGACACAGGTTGCTGATTATCTGGGCACATTCCCAGCATTTATGGATGGTACAGGCCTTAATCCACTTTTACAGAACTATTGGATGACCATCCATCCTCCTACTTTGTTTTTGGGCTTTGCCTCTACACTTGTGCCTTTTGCTTTTGCTATTGGGGCTTTGGCTACAAAAGATTTTAAAGGATGGCTAAAGCCTGCCCTACCGTGGGCATTCTTTAGTGTTGGTATTTTAGGTGTTGGTATTTTAATGGGCGGTGCCTGGGCATATGAAGCGCTTAGTTTTGGTGGCTTTTGGGCTTGGGATCCTGTTGAGAATTCATCTTTAGTGCCCTGGCTTACCATGGTAGGTGCGGCTCACCTTATCCTTATCGGAAAAAATAGAGGTACCGGGCTGACCACCGCCTTTTTTATGACGATCATTACTTTTATCCTCATCCTGTACTCTACCTTCCTTACGCGTAGTGGGGTGCTGGGCGATGCCTCCGTACATGCCTTTGTAGATTTAGGCTTAAGCGGGCAATTGCTTGTTTACATGTTCTTCTTTATCATTGTTGCTTTCGGTTTATACTTCTGGCGCTATAAGGCTATACCAAAAAACAAAAAAGACGATAACCTTAGTTCACGCGAATTTTGGATGTTTATAGGGAGTTTGGTTTTATTTATCTCGGCCTTCCAAATCATCTTTAGCACCTCCATTCCAGTTATCAACAAAGCATTTGGCCCTGAAGGCTTAATGCCATTTATGAAAAATGAAATGGCGCCTCCGCTTGACGCAATATCTCATTACAACAGTTTTCAAATTCCGTTTGCTATTGTTATTACTCTTTTAATAGCCTTTGCGCAATATCTAAACTATAGAAGCACAAGCTCCAAAACTTTTTGGAAAACCATATTGGCTTCACTTATTGTGAGCTTGATACTTACAGCAATAGCAGCTTCTGTTCTCGATTTATGGTCTCAAGTGCTGTATGTTATTTTATTGTTCTGCGGTTTGTTTGCAACTATTAGCAATCTAGACTTTTGGTTGCGCCACCGCAAAGGAAAACTTGCTTTTGCAGGTAGCAGCATTGCGCACCTTGGGTTTGCCTTAATTATGGTAGGAGCTTTAGTTTCTAATGCCAAAAAGAAGGTCGTAAGTCAAAGTGATATATTTTTATCAAAAGACCTTCCAGCAAATGAGAACCTGCTTATGGAACTCAATGACACCCTGCCAATGGCTGAATACAAAGCTATTTGGACTGGAAAAAGAGAAGAACCTAATAAGCAGTTTTATGATGTAAGCTATTACT
>JAUICR010000248.1 GCA_030427785.1 Bacteroidia bacterium
CAATTTTTTTGAAAGAATACTGCTGAGCCGAAACCTTAGAAATGGGCAAAACGATACCCAGGCAGATAGCTGCAATCAGTGGCCAAAAATAATTCGGGATATTTTTCCTATTCACGGATTCAAATATTGCGCATTAAAACGGTAAATTACAACTACAATTATGATACGAGCGCTTTTATTATTATTGATGCCCTTGGCTCTACTATCCCAAAACTACGGATACTTTGCTGGTAGCAGATCAGCCGGGCTTGGGCATGGCTCTGTAGCACTGATAGATGGCTGGGCCACTCACCACAATCAGGCGGCTCTCGGGTTTTTAGAAAAGCCCACTTTAGGCATCAGTTATGAAAATCGATACTTTCTTTCTGATTTATCCCTCGGCAATGTATCCTTTGCCTACCCCACCAAACTGGGAACAATAGGAATGGCCCTTACCTACTTTGGGTTTGAGCTACACAACGAAACCAAAATTGGTCTTAATTACGCCAAGGCCTTTGGCAAACGTTTTTCAGCAGGTGTACAACTCGATTACCAAACCTATTATGTGGAAGAAGGAACTAGCTCCAGCGGAATGTTCACGTTTGAAATTGGTGTTTTGGCCAAGCCTATAGAAAAACTCAAAATCGGTTTCCACATCTACAATCCGCCTGCTGCCTTCAAGAATCAGGAAACTGATGAACGCTCTTCTATCATTGCTCGGCTAGGGTTTCATTATGAATTTGACAAAAAATTTGGCCTGGTAGGTGAGGTTAAAAAAATTCAAGATATCAAAGAGCATTACGTGCTTGGTGTGGAATACAAGTTTGTAGAAAAGCTGGCATTCCGCACAGGACTTGGACTTCAACCATTGAGCAACTCATTTGGCTTAGGGCTGGAGCTTGGCGCCTTTACCACCGATCTCAGCTATGAGTTTGCCCAAGAATTAGGCAGTACCGCCAATATTAGTTTACAGTTTGCCTTCTGATGCTTAGGTGGCTATTCATATTAGTGCTAGCCGCTCCTACCCTGTATGCGCAATTGCCCGATGTGGGCGAGCTAGAAAAAGAAATAGAATCGCTCATTCAGGAGAATGAAGCCAGCGACCAAGATTTAGTACAGCTTGCAGAAACCATCGAAAGGCTAAAAGAAAACCCCATAGAGGTAAATTTTGCTCAGGCAGAAGATTTAGAAAAAATACCCTACCTCAATGTTTTTCAGATAAACAATTTACTACAGTACCGAAAAAGAACCGGCCCACTGTACACGCATTTTGAGCTACTTGCCGTAAAAGGATTTGATAGAGAAACGATAGAGCAGGTCTTACCCTATTTAGATTTTAGAACCACCTCAGAATTACCCGATTTATCATTATCTAAAATTCTTAAATACTCTCGCCATGATATGATAATGCGCGGAGCGAGAGTGCTAGAAGAAAGAGAGGGATATAAAATCAATAAAGAAAATGGCTATTTGGGGCCACCCAACTATTTGTATCTACGCTACCGATGGACTTACCAAAATTATCTTTCTATCGGCTTTGTGGCCCAACAAGACGCGGGCGAGCCATTTGGCAAACCTTATCAGAAAACGGGAGTAGATTTTATAGCCGGCCATATCGCTTTGTTGAATTATGGCAAACTGAAGAAACTTATTATTGGCGATTATCAAGCCCAGTTTGGTCAAGGCCTTGCCCTGTGGAGCAATCTGGCTTTTGGCAAATCAGCCGAAGCGGTAGAGGTAAAGCGTTTTGCCCAAGGCTTTATGCCTTATACTGGTAGTGAAGAAAATAGATTTTTTAGAGGGGCGGCCGTCACCTATCGATTTATAAATGCTTTGGATGTCAGCCTATTTTACTCAAACAATCCTACTGATGCTAATAAAATAGTAAGTGATAGCACAGGCACTGTAAACGATGTAAGCTCCTTGCAAACCACAGGGCTGCACCGCACACTTGCCGAGCTAGAAGATAAAAATGCTAATAGGCTGCAATCCTACGGAGCTAATATTAATTACAAAACAAACAACCTTTCGTTGGGCGCCACTGTTATCCAATACGATTTACAGTACGCCATAGAACCCGGAAAACAACTGTATCAGAAATTTAGATTTGCTGGAGACCAACTTACCAATTACTCTTTTGACGCAAACTATCTCTTTGGGAATGTCAATCTGTTTGGAGAATTAGCTGCTGACCACAATCAAAATTTGGCTGGAACAGTAGGATTTCAGAGCAACCCAACAGATGGGTTTTATTTAACCCTCCTTTTTAGAAACATCGGAAAAGAATATCAAGCGCTGTACAATGCGCCCTTTGCCGAAAACGGAAACTATGGTGAAAAAGGTACCTATATAGGCATGCAATGGCAGCTCAACAGGGTGTTTGTTTTAAAATCATACGTAGATGTCTATCGTTTTTCGTGGTTGAAATTTGGTGTAAACGCACCCTCCAGAGGTTACGACCTTATGGGACAGCTCGAAATGTTTTTCAACTATAACTTTTCGGCTTATATAAGAATACGAAACGAAGTGCAAGAAGCCAATAGCGACCAAGAAAGGCCGATACCCATCTTGGCCGAAAGATCAAGATCATCGCTGCGCATTCATTTCTCTTATTCGCTTTCGCGGCAATGGCAATTGGCCAGCCGTATACAGTACGCTTTTTACAATCAGGAATTGACCAATGACAAAGGTTTTGTGCTCTTTCAGGATGTGCGCTACACTTTCAAAAAACTACCATTTCAGCTAACCACGCGTATTGCTATGATTGATACCGATAGCTATGATGCACGAATTTATGCCTACGAAAATGACCTCACCTACGCCTTTAGTATTCCGCCCTACTATGGTCGCTCTACCCGATTTTACTTATTGGCCAACTACCCGCTAAATGATGTATTGACGCTACAAGCGAAATATGCGATTAGCACATTTTACGATAGAGATGAAATAAGCAGCGGCAACCAAACTATTTATGGCAATACCATTAGTGAGCTAAAACTTCAGCTAAGGATTAAGCTATAGGCACGTACCGATGGAATTCATCGAATATTTAAACTTATACTTGAAAGCATAAAACTACCTCTTGAATTCCTAATATCAATTAAATTTACCTCTCACTAAAAAAAATGAAAATGAACAAATTTGTTAAATGGACCATTATCGTCCTCGTATCACTATTTGTATTGGGCTTTATTGGTTTTAAATATATGCAGCACAATACCAAAAAGGCTAGTCCGGAGCAAGTTGTAGAGTTGCAACAAGGCGATCTTTCTATCGAAGTGTTTTACTGCCGTCCTTACAAAAAAGACCGCCCCATATTTGGTGGCCTAGTACCTTTTAATGAAGTATGGCGAACAGGTGCCAATGAAGCAACTTCTTTTACCACCAATCGGGATATAAACATAGATGGGCAACCATTAGCCGAAGGTGAGTATACATTATGGACAATTCCTGGCAAGGAAGAATGGAAGGTGATTTTCAACAGCAAAATGTATGGCTGGGGAGTGAGTTTTGACGGATTAGCGAGCCGCGAGGCAGAGTATGATGTCCTTATGGTTTCTATTCCTGTAACGCATCTTGATGAAACCATCGAGCAATTTACCATCAACCTACTTGAAGGTGAACCCATGCTAATGCAACTTACATGGGATCAAACCCAAATCAACGTTCCTATTACTGCTCAATAGTAAATCCCACTTTTTCTAAATCATCCCAAAAGCTTTGGTAGCTCTTGGCTACCACTGCGGGATGATTTATAGAAATCTCTCCCAGCAAGGCTAATGGCGCAAAAGCCATTGCCATCCTATGGTCTTCGTAAGTTTCAAAACTCACACCATCCACCTTCTTAATTCCCTTTTTTATTTCAAGGTAATCCTCTCCTATTTCTACCTCAGCACCCGTTTTTTCAAGCTCAGTTTTTACGGCCACAAGCCTATCGGTTTCCTTTATTTTTAAAGTTTGTAAACCTGTAATCTTTGCGGGAATTTCCTTGGCCGCAAAAGCCACAGCCAGCGTTTGAGCCAAATCAGGGTTTTGAACCAAGTCTATTTCAAATCGCTTTTGCTGAATGGGAGCCTTTAATAATCGAATACCATTTTCATCAAAAGAAGTACTAAGGCCCAAAGGCTTAAAAAGCTGAACAAGCTCAGCGTCTCCCTGCAAACTATCGGCTCTAAATCCCGGCAAAAACAAATCGGCTTCATCAGCCAAAAAGGCCATCAAATACCAATAAGAGGCTGCGCTCCAATCGGGCTCTACGGCCAGAGACACCGCCTTGCCTGGCAGGCCGGGCGCAATGTTTATTTCGCTTTCTACTATAGCAACCTCAAAACCTAATGACCGCATAAGGCCAGTCGTTAGATGTAAATAGGGTAATGACACTGCTTCACCTGTTAGTTCTAACTTAAGCCCATTTTTCATACCGGGGCCTATCATCATTAGGGCGCTTATAAACTGGCTGCTCACCG
>JAUICR010000249.1 GCA_030427785.1 Bacteroidia bacterium
ACTCCGGATGCTTCCATTTTTAAAAATTACAGATATGTAAACCACTACATCGAGCGCATGTTGTGGAATTACGCCTATCTAAATCCGGGCCTTACCCTGTTGTTTAATGGCGAAAAAATCTATTCGGAAAATGGACTGAAGGATTTATTAAATGACAACTTGGATGGCCCCATACTGCATGATATTATTCACCTAAAGGGAGAAGATATAGAAGTGGCCCTTACGCATAGCGACAAGAGCCAAAGTGAGCAGTACTACAGTTTTGTAAATGGCCAGCATACCACACAAGGAGGAACGCATCAGTCGGCTTTTCGAGAGGCTTTGGTAAAAACCTTTAGAGAGTTTTACAATAAGAATTTTGACCCTTCGGATGTTCGCCAATCAGTGGTGGCAGCCATAAGTATAAAGGTAATAGAGCCGGTATTTGAGTCGCAAACTAAAACTAAATTGGGCTCGGCTGATATGGGACCTGACGGCCCTACCGTGCGTACTTTTATCAATGATTTCCTCAAAACCAAGCTTGATAATTTTCTGCATAGAAATGAGGACATAGCCAATGCCATTTATAAAAAAATACTACGAGCAGAAAAGGAGCGTAAGGAGCTAAGCGGTATTAAAAAATTGGCTCGCGATAGAGCAAAAAAGGCTAGCCTTCACAATAAGAAATTACGCGACTGTCGCCAGCATTATAATAACTCTAAGGATGAGTTAAGGCTAGATACTACCTTATTTATTACCGAGGGAGATTCGGCATCAGGATCTATCACAAAATCTAGAAACGTAAACTCTCAAGCAGTTTTTAGCCTTAAGGGAAAACCGCTTAATTGTTACAACCTTACAAAAAAGGTGGTGTACGAAAACGAAGAGTTTAATCTTCTGCAGGCGGCCTTAAATATTGAAGACGGATTAGAAGATTTGCGCTATAACAATGTGGTGATTGCCACAGATGCCGATGTAGATGGTATGCACATTAGACTGTTGCTTATTACCTTCTTTCTACAGTTTTTTCCTGAGCTGGTAAAAGAAGGACACTTGTATATATTACAAACTCCTTTATTTAGAGTAAGAAACAAGAAGGAAACTATATACTGCTATAGCGAAGATGAACGAAGAGCAGCCTTGGTAAAATTAGGCGCTAAAGCTGAGATTACTCGATTTAAAGGATTGGGTGAAATTTCTCCAGATGAGTTTAAATTTTTTATTGGCGAAGATATTCGATTGGATCCGGTGATGATTGGGAAAGAGGCCACGATAGACCAATTGTTGGAGTTTTATATGGGAAAAAATACGCCCAAGCGCCAGGAGTTTATTATAGAGAGACTAAGAATAGAAAAGGACACGATAGAGGAGGAGCCACTGGTAGTGGAAAAAAGTAAAAAAGAGAAGGTAGAAGTAGAATGAGGTTAAAGACGTACAGCTCAGGCAAAGGGCTCAGGTTTATTTATTTATTGTGTATTCTGATGGTGGTGTTTGATTTGGCCATGCTAAATATTGATGGCTCTTGGAGTGGATTTACTAAGCTTTCGCCATTTGCCATAGCTACTATGTTATTCATTATGTATCGCGGTTTACCTCAGTTTATATACGATAGTGATGGAGAGGTGCTCAATTTTACGGCCCGCGAACCGAATCTTTTAAATTTTGGGAAACGATTTAATAATCACATTGAGTTTCCGAAACGTAAGTTGCTTAGATATACTATCAGCACGTGGCCATTTAGGCGAAAGCTAAGTTTGTATATAGATAGTAAAGAAGGAGCTTCAAAAAAAGTAAGCATAGAAATAAGCTACTTAAAGCGTAAAGAATTGCGTGATCTTAAGCGATCATTAGACACTGTGATTGCAAAAAATATTCGTTAAAAAAAGTATGGATCAGGAAGAATTTATAGAGCCTGAAGAGCTCAATGAAAATAATGGTGGTGTAAAGGTTACGCACGTATCTGGAATGTATGAAGATTACTTTCTGGACTATGCCTCCTATGTAATTCTTGAGAGAGCTGTACCGGCACTTAATGATGGATTGAAGCCCGTACAACGGAGGATATTGCATGCTATGCGCGAAATGGACGATGGTCGCTACCATAAGGTGGCCAATGTAATAGGACAGACTATGCGTTTTCATCCGCATGGTGATACCTCAATAGGAGATGCATTAGTAGCTATTGGTCAGAAAGACTTGATGATAGACCCGCAAGGAAACTGGGGGAATATACTAACAGGTGATAGAGCTGCGGCATCAAGGTATATTGAGGCGCGCCTTACCAAGTTTGCCTTAGAAGTAGCCTTTAGCCCAAAAGTTACCGAGTGGCAAGCCAGCTATGATGGTAGGGCAAAAGAGCCCGTTCATTTGCCCGTAAAGTTTCCACTATTACTCGCACAGGGGGTAGAAGGTATTGCCGTAGGACTTTCTACACGTGTTTTGCCTCATAATTTTAATGAGCTAATAGATGCTTCTATCAAAATATTGAGAGGTAGGAGTTTTGAAATTTTCCCTGATTTTGCCACTGGCGGAATAGCCGATTTCAGTATGTACAATGACGGTGTGCGAGGATCGCGCGTAAGGGTACGTGCCCGTATGGTACTGGAAGACAAAAAAACAATTAAGATTACCGAGGTACCTTTTGGTACCACAACTTCTACTCTAATTGACTCTATACTTAAGGCCAACGATAAGGGCAAAATAAAAATTAAGAAGATAGAGGACAATACGGCTAGTGAAGTGGAAATATTGGTTCACCTTATACCTGGAGTTTCACCAGACAAAATGATGGATGCGCTCTATGCCTTTACAGATTGTGAAGTTTCTATAGCGCCATTAGCCTGTGTAATCGAAAATGATAAACCCCTTTTTGAGGGAGTAAGGTCCATGCTCAAAAAATCTACTGCTCAAACAGTAGAGTTGCTAAAAGCGGAGCTTGAAGTACAGCTCGGGGAACTGCAAGAGCAATGGCATTTTGCTTCCTTGGAGCGCATTTTTATTGAAGAGAAGATATATCGCGACATAGAAGAAGCGGAAACCTGGGAAGAGGTTATCTCATTTATTCGTAGAGGGTTAGAGCCACATATTGGCAATTTGATACGAGAGGTCACAGATGATGATATTGCTAGGTTAACCGAAATTAGAATTAAACGTATTTCAAAATTTGATAAGGATAAGGCCGATCAGCATATTCTCGATTTAGAAGGTAAGATAGATGCTGTAAAGTATAATCTAGACAACATTATAGATTTTGCTGTAGACTATTTTAAGAATATAAAAAAGAAGTACGGAGCAGGTAGAGAGCGCAAAACCGAAATAAGACTTTTTGAGGATATTGATGCTACCAAGGTGGCGATAGCCAATACCAAGTTGTATGTAAATCGTGAAGAAGGATTTATTGGTACAAGCCTTAAAAAAGATGAGTTTGTAGTAGACTGCTCAGATATAGATGATGTAATAGCCTTTACCGGGGACGGTAAAATGGTGGTGAGTAAAATTGATCAGAAAACCTATGTGGGCAAAAACATCATCCATGTTGCCATATGGAAGAAAGGTGACAAGCGCACCATTTATAATATGATATACAGAGATGGGCCCAAGGGTGCATCGTATCAAAAACGATTTAATGTAACCAGTATAACACGCGATAAGGAGTATGATTTAACGGCAGGCACTAAAGGGTCTCAAGTATTGTACTTTTCGCATAATCCAAATGGCGAGGCAGAAACTGTAACGGTGTTTTTGAGAAACCTTCAAAAGCTTAGAAAGCTAAAGTTTGATATTGACTTTTCGGAGTTGGCTATTAAGGGGAGGGGGTCCAAAGGAAATATGGTAAGTAAGTACCCAATTAAAAAAATCGAGCTAAAAGAAGAGGGTGTAAGTACTTTGGCCGCAAGAAAAATTTGGTATGATGAAAGTGTAAAAAGACTTAATGCCGATGGTCGTGGAGAGTTGCTTGGTACCTTTAAGGGTGAGGATAAAATATTGGAAGTAACACAATCGGGACATTATCGACTGTTGAACTTTGATTTGAGTACACATTTCTCAGAAGATATGCTGATTCTTGAAAAGTTTAACCCCGATAAGCCATTGTCAGCGATTTACCTGGATGGTGCTAAAAAGAAGTATTTCGTAAAACGTTTTCTTCCGGAAATTACAGATAAGAAGGAACTCTTTATAAGTGATGAGGAAGGTACCGTATTAGAGTATGTCTCCTCACATCTGCACCCAAGAGTTGAGTTGATTTTTAGAAAAATAGCTGGAAAACAAAAAGAGGCTGAGGAGATTGATTTGAGTGAATTTATTGCAGTAAAAGGAATGAAAGCTCAGGGTAACCAACTAAGTCGCGATGAGATTCGTGATATCAATCCATTAGAGCCTTTGCAAGAAGAACCAGCTCCTGAAGAAGTAGAGGAAGAAACAAGTTTGGAG
>JAUICR010000250.1 GCA_030427785.1 Bacteroidia bacterium
TAGAGAAGAACCCAAAAACAAAGAAGCTCTCAATAATTTAGGTTTTATAAAACTTAAGCAAGGCAAACTAAGCGAAGGGGCAGAACTAATAAATAAAGCCCTGGCAGAGGATCCGGATTACGAATTGGCTTGGCTAAATATGACCACTTTGTATATGCTACAAGAAGATAACAGGAAAGCCATTGATGCTTTAGGCCAAGTGCTTCGAATAAATCCTGGAAATAAAAAAGCCCTTGAAACTAGGGCTTATTTACTAAACAGTAGATAAAAGAAAACCACCACAGGCAAATGGCCTGCAGTGGCTTCGATTCACTAAACACTACTACTTACACTATTGTTAAATTCCCATTTCCTCAAGCGAGGCGGTTTCGTTTCTAAAAACTAAACTATCGCCTTCAGTATCTATCAGTATCAATCCTTCTTTATTAATCTTTCCACTTAGGATGTCTTTGGACAGCGGATTGATGATTCGCTTTTGGATAAGTCGCTTGATAGGCCTTGCTCCAAAACTTGGCTCGTAGCCCACGTCTGCCAGGTAATCTACCGCGCTCTTACTTATATCAATCTCTACATGTTGTTTTTTCAGCAACTTTTTAATTCCATTAAATTGAATTTTTACAATCTTTTTAATGTCTGCTTTATCAAGTGGCTGGAACATGATCAATTCGTCAATTCTATTGATGAACTCGGGGCGGATTGTTTGCTTAAGCATTTTCACAATTTCCTCGCGAGTTTCTTCATAAACTATGTGTTTGTTGTCTTCCGTCACTTTCTCAAACCTCTCCTGAATCAGATTAGAGCCTAGATTAGAAGTCATAATAATAATGGTGTTTCTAAAATTAGCTACGCGCCCTTTATTATCTGTCAGCCTTCCTTCATCCAATACTTGCAGCAATATGTTGAATGTATCTGGATGTGCTTTTTCAATTTCATCCAACAGTACCACAGAGTAGGGCTTACGTCTTACGGCTTCGGTAAGTTGTCCGCCTTCATCATAGCCCACATACCCCGGAGGTGCTCCAATCAATCTACTCACTGCATGCCGCTCCTGATATTCACTCATATCAATTCGGGTAAGTGCATTTTCGTCATTAAAGAGGTATTCGGCCAGGGCCTTTGCCACTTCTGTTTTACCTACACCTGTGGTTCCAAAAAATATAAAGGAACCTATGGGTTTGTTTTCATCTTGCAATCCAGCTCTACTTCTGCGTACAGCATCCGATACAGCCGTTATGGCCTCTTGCTGTCCTACCACGCGCTTGTGAAGCTCGTCTTCTAATCGCAATAGTTTTTCGCGCTCGCTTTCCAGCATTTTCGAAACCGGAATACCAGTCCATCTGCTTACTACATCGGCCACATCTTCGGCATCTACTTCTTCCTTTATCAAAGGACTTGTTTGTTGATGCGATTCTATTTTTTGCTCGAACTCGGCCAATCTGGCTTCAGCATCTTTTACTTTACCATAGCGTATTTCGGCCACTTTAGCGTAGTCGCCACTGCGCTCAGCCTGGTCAGCCTCTAGCTTCAGGTTTTCCAGTTCTTCTTTAGCTTCCTGTATTCCCTCCACCATCGATTTTTCTTGCTCCCACTTGGCGTTAAGTCCAGTGCGTTCTTCATTTAGCTCGGCTAAACTTCTTTTTATTTCGTTTACTTTGTCCTTATCACCTTCTCGTTTGATTGCGGCAAGCTCAATCTCAAGCTGCATAATACGCCTGTCTAATACATCTATTTCTTCGGGCTTAGAGTTCATTTCCATGCGTAACTTTGAAGCAGACTCATCAATCAAGTCGATAGCCTTGTCTGGCAAAAAGCGATCAGTAATATAGCGCTGCGATAATTCTACAGCAGCCAAAATTGCGTCATCCTTTATACGCACTTTATGGTGCGATTCATACTTATCCTTAATACCTCTAAGTATCGAAATTGCAGAATCCGTATCGGGTTCGTCCACTACTACTTTCTGGAATCGCCTTTCTAGCGCTTTATCCTTTTCAAAATACTTTTGATATTCTGCAAGGGTGGTAGCTCCAATGGCTCGCAAATCACCTCTAGCTAGTGCAGGTTTCAAAATATTGGCGGCATCCATTGCTCCCTCGCCACCACCAGCACCTACCAAGGTGTGAATCTCATCGATAAACAGAACTACTTTTCCATCCGATTCTTGAACCTCTTTTACTACGGCTTTAAGTCGCTCTTCAAATTCACCTTTGTATTTGGCACCAGCTATAAGCGCACCCATATCCAGGCTATAAATTTGCTTCTCCTTAAGGTTTTCGGGCACATCTCCTTGTATTATACGATGGGCCATACCTTCGGCAATGGCAGTTTTACCTACACCTGGTTCTCCTATTAGTATGGGGTTGTTTTTAGTTCGCCTTGATAATATTTGAAGTAGTCGTCTTATTTCTTCATCTCTACCAATTACGGGGTCTAGCTTTCCTTCTTCTGCTAACTGATTTAGGTTACGAGCATACTTGGCCAAGGAATTATACGAATCTTCAGCACTAGAGCTGGTTACATTTTTTCCTCTACGCAATTCATCTATTGCTGTCTTCAAGCCTTTTTCGCTTAAACCAGCGTCCTTCATCATTTGACTCACCGTATCGCCACTTTTAAAGATGGCCATAATTAGATGCTCCAACGAAACAAACTCGTCTTTCCACTCTTTGGCAAATACCACCGCTTTGTTCAGCACTTCGCTACTGTATCTTGATAAGCTGATAGAGGCATTTTGCACTTTAGGATAGGAAAGGGTAATCTTATCAAGTGTTTGGATAAAAACGGTATCGTCTACTCCAAGTTTCTTAAGTAAGAAAGGCAACAAGTTGTCATCTACATTGTATACAGCCTTTAGTATATGGGCAGGCTCAACAAATTGTTGTCCATTTTCAATGGTTTGCTGTTGAGCATTTTGAATAGCTTCTTGAGCTTTAATTGTAAACTTATTGAAATCCATGTTTTTAATTTAATACAGCACGTCAGTCAATTTTAGTTCCAAATATGGGAAAGGTAGCTATTTCGGTCAGGTTGTCATTTTTCCATTCATTGTAATGAAAAATTGACATAAAAAAATCCCCCTCAGCATAGCCGAGGGGGATCAGTAAAAAATTAGAACAAAATCTTAATTCGCAATAATAAGCTTACGAGTAATGGCTTCACCATTGTACTCAAGGTTGATAAAGTATAAACCTCCTTTCCATTTCTGAGTATCAAAGGTCATTTTGTTCAGGCCTTCTTGGTAGGTATTTTCAAAAGACTCTACCTCTTGTCCTAGTACATTAAATACTTTCACTTTTATCTCTTGTCTTTCTGGTACAAAGAATTCAAGTGTTGAACTGCCCTTAGCAGGGTTTGGAGCCATAGTTCCAAATACTACCGTGTTAGGAAGCTTATTTTCATCTACACCAATGGTATATTCAATTCTTCCACCAGTAGTATCCTTACTAAAGCAGAAATCATCTATGGCCCAACCTGCGTCAATAATATCGTAGTCAGCACCAAATCTGAATCTGAATACAGCCTTAGTCGATTTCTTGAAAGCAATCGTTTGGGTGGCTTCTTGCCATCCATTAATGGTATCGGTCCATCCGCTTCTTATCTGATCTAATGCAGTAACAAAAGGAGTATTGTACCAATTGGGTTGATTAGGCAATGACCAACCTACGGTGTACCAACTAACACCACCATCCAGTGAGTATTCTATATTACCCCCATCATGGTACTTTTCAGTTTTCATTTGATGCCAGAAGTGAATATTATAAGGTACACCAGAGTCTACAATAAACACTGGAGTAAATAATGAAGACTCATCTCCATCGATATAATCTGTACTCAACCCAGTCATCCATACGTTGTTTCCTGAGTGGGCTCCACCCGTAAACTGAACAGGAGCTCCTTCTTCCCAAGAAGTATTAGTTCCATAATCAGATGTATTAAGGGTTATCCACGCATAGTCAGTAGGGTCTTCAAAATCGTCACAGAAATCGAAATCACCATTGGCGGTAACGTCTACCTCCTTAATTACAGATAAAATAGAACAAAGCGTATCATCTGATGGTAAATTATCAGGCTTATCATTTGGAAGGTAAGTAACCACACATACTTCATGCGCTCCAGAAGTAACAAGGGCTGCAGGCCATTTTACTGGGAAATCAAAAGTTGTAGAATATCCACTCAAAACTGGCCCATTGGCAGGTACATGTCTATAAGGGGTGGTGTTTAACTTCGTGCCTCCTATACCCCCTATGTATACATCTACATAAAAGGACTTTAAAAGTTTTCCACCAGTATTTTGAACAGTTATCTCTAATGTCTGATCAAATCCAGGGAAAGGCAATGGACTTTCCGTTCTTACCTTAGTAGGGCTTGC
>JAUICR010000010.1 GCA_030427785.1 Bacteroidia bacterium
TATAGTCTTTTTTCACTTCAGACTTTCCGTTCTTTTTTATTTCATAGTTGTTGTCAGAAATGTGAGTAGTTTGAGAATGAATGTCATCAATGCCCCTGTTGGCATGCCTGTAGCCGGTTCCTTCTACAAACTTTCCGTCTTGACGAATTACTTTGGCCTCAGTTTCTACATGGAATAAAATGGCGATAATTTTTGTTTCGGAAACCGTTTTTAAGTCCCTAATATTTTTTGTTCCGGTAGATGTTTCGGTTACTGTGAAATGGCCCACTTTATCATCATCAAAGTAGATATCAAACTTGGATTGGGTGTCCTGTGCCGGTAGGGTTGCAAATGCGATCAAGCTGTAAATGCTTAGTAGAATATTCATGACTCAGTTTTTTTTAATTGATGTGTATAGCTAAAGTAAAAAATGAAGTCTAGGTTTTATCCTTATGCAGAACCAAGTGAAAGTGTAGAGATAAAATATGGGCTGAATTTGTTGGCCTTGGTTAAAAAGTTAAACCCCATTCTACATTGCTGCAGAATGGGGTCTTCCCAATCAAACCACCTATGAAAATTTTCCTAAGAAATTAATTCCATCCTCCTCCTAATGCCTGGTACATGTGTACAAAGGCATTCATTTGTTGTTGTTTTATTTCAATCAATTCAAATCTCGACTCAAGTGCATCTCTTTGCGTTAAAAGCACCTCCATATAATCTGCTCTGGCTGATGTAAAGAGACTATTAGAGATGCGAATAGATTCGGTAAGTGCGGCTACTTCTTTGGCTTTCAGGTCATAGCTTTTTTCCATGTTTCCAATTTTAGCCAATTGATTTGCCACTTCTATATAAGCATTAAGAATGCTGCGTTCGTAATTATACACAGCCTGAAGTTGCGTAGCATTGGCACTGTAATAGGCGGCTTTTATACCATTTCTATTAATTAGTGGTGCTACTAAATCTCCAGCTAATGAGTACAATAGAGATTGTGGCGATTGAATTAAGTAAGTAGGATTGAACGCTTGAAAACCTATGCCGGCACTTATGTCAAAAGTGGGGTAAAACTGTGCCTTTGCCACTTTTACGTCCAATTTTGCTGCAACCAATTCAAGCTCTGCTTCCTTAATATCAGGCCGGTTAGCCAAAAGTTGAGATGGAAGGCCCGCGTAAATAGTATCAGGCACTGAGCCTATAAAACTCTTTGAATCGCGTGTGATAGGCTGTGGGTATCTTCCTAGCAGAAAATTAATTTCGTTCTCAAGCTCTGTTATTTCCTGTTGTATGCTATACTGCAAACCTGTGGTATGTAGCACTTGTGCTTCAAACCTAGTAACCGCCAGCTCGGTAACCCTTGCAGATTGCTTTTGCATTTTTACAATACGCAAGGCATTCTCTTGTATTTCTATGTTCTGTTTTACAATTTCCAGCTCATTATCCAGGGCAAGCAGTTGGTAGTATGTATTGGCAATTTCGGCAACCAAATGGGTTACCATAAAGTTTTTACCTTCTACACTAGCTAAGTATTTAGCCACGGCCGATTTTTTGGCATTTCTCAATTTATGCCAAATGTCCACTTCCCAAGTAGCCATGGCGCCTATCATAAAGTCTCCTAAAGGTTCGGGAAACTCTTTTCCGGGCGCAATATCAGTGGTAGCTTCTAGCGCACCGTTACGTGTATATCGCCCTACTTTGTCTAGTCCTGCTCCGGCCTGCAAGCCCACAGATGGAAGATACTCGCCCTTTTTGGCCCGCACCTCATTTCTAGCTATTTCTATTTCCTGCAAAGTGATGTTTAATTCCTGATTGTTTTTCAATGCAGTATCAATCAAGGTGGTCAGATAAGGATCTGTAAAGTATTCTTTCCAGGATACGTGGGCGGTATTGGTAATATCATTAGAGGAGCTGTAGCTCTCTGGTGTTTCGGTATTGGCTTCGGGTATAGCTACATTCAGCGATTTACAACTGGTAAAGGCAAAACATAGCAAAGCAGCGCTTAATCCGAAATATCGCTTTTTTGTAAACAAGCTTTTATAGTTCATGGCTTAGTCGTTTTTAATATTTCCACGGTTCATTCTTCTGCGCATTAGTTTCAATAATACCTTCATTCTTCTCATTTTATCTGAAGACTTTTGATCCTTTTTATGACTCACAATACTCTCTGACAGTGAACCCTTTTCTTCAAACTCAATAAGCTTGCGGCCATCAGCCAAGCTGCCAAATATGAAGTATAGCCCTGGTACTATGATTACCCCGAAAAGGGTTCCGAAAAGCATACCGCCCATAGCCGAAGCGCCAATCGTGCGGTTGCCTACAGCACCCGCGCCACTAGCAATTATAAGTGGAATCAATCCTGCAATAAAAGCGAATGAGGTCATCAAAATAGGACGGAAACGCACTTTGGCGCCTTCAATGGCGGCATCCAATATAGTAGAGCCTTGTTGCCGCTTTTGTACAGCAAACTCTACTATCAGTACTGCGTTTTTACCCAAAAGCCCCACAAGCATTATCAGCCCGATTTGGGCATAAATATCATTATCGAGTCCCATGAGTGTGAGTAACATAAACGAACCAAAAACACCCACAGGTAACGAAAACACTACTGCTAGAGGAATAATAAAACTTTCGTACTGAGCAGCCAATACCAAATACACAAACACCAATACGATTATAAAGATGACAAGTGATTCATTGCCTCTGCTTGATTCATCATATGATAGACCTTCCCAGGCAATATCATAGCCCTTGGGCAAAGTTTGGCTTGCTACTTCTCGTATAGCCTGTATGGCATCAGCCGTGGTGTAGCCTTTGGCAGGAAGCCCCCTGATGGCAGCTGAGTTGTACATATTAAAACGTGTAACTTCATTAGGTCCTTGCGTTTTTTTGAGTTTCATAAATGCCGAATAAGGCACCATTTCGCCATGATCATTTTTTACAAAGAGGTTGAGGATATCCGATGGCAACCTTCTGAACTTGGGATCCGACTGTACATACACCTTAAAAAATCGTCCGAACTTGATAAAGCCCTGCTCATAGGTGCTACCAATCATAATGTTTAGGTTTTCCATAGCATGCCCTATGGAAACTCCTTTTTGCATGGCCAGTTCATTATCAATCTCCAATTCATACTGAGGGTAGTTGGCCGCAAAAAAGGTGAATAGCCCCGCTAGCTCCTTGCGCTTACCAAGGTCATCCATAAACTTTTTGTTGATTCTGTCAAACTCCTGATAATCGTTACTGGCTTTTTTCTCGAGTAATCGCATGGAAAAACCACCGGAAGAACCAAAACCGGGAATGGCTGGTGGTTCAAAGAATTCGATAACGGCTCCAAGGCCTTTAGATTCCTCTTCCAACTCTTCCATAATTTCCTTTACGGTATGCTTACGATCGCCCCATGGTTTTAGGTTGATGAGGCAGGTACCGGCATTGGAGCCGCGGCCTTCTGTCATAATCTCATATCCCGCCAGAGAAGAAACCGACTCTACACCATCTACCTCTTCACAAATCTTTTGCAGCTGTTGAGACTCCTTATTGGTCCGCTCCAAAGTGGCTCCTGGTGGTGTTTGAATAATGGCGTAAATCGTTCCCTGGTCTTCACTGGGAATAAAACCGGATGGTAGAATTTCACTTTCAAAAACAATCCCGGCACCAAAAACCAGTAGAATTATCCAGGTAAGCCATTTGCGGCTCACCATCTTTTTCAAAAGCGCCACATACCTTCCCGTAACTTTCTCAAATCCACTATTAAAGCCATCCAGAGCTCTGGTAAGTAGATTTTTTGATTTGGCTTTGCCGTGATTGTTTTTCAATAGCATGGCACACAGTACCGGAGTAAGGGTAAGCGCTATAATGGCCGATATAACTATGGAGCTGGCCATGGTGATGGAAAACTGCCGATAGAAAGTACCCACTGGTCCGCTCATAAATGATATGGGCAGGAACACCGAAACCATAACTGCGGTAATGGCAATGATTGCCCCGCTGATTTCGCCCATCACTTTTTTTACAGCCTGATATGGCGTTAAATGTGGCTTTTCCTCCATCTTGGCATGCACGGCCTCCACAACCACAATGGCATCATCTACCACAATACCGATAGCCAATACCAGCGCAAACAGGGTAACGAGGTTGATGGAAAGGCCAAAAAACTGAATCACAAAAAATGCTCCGACCAATGAAACAGGTACCGCCAAAATCGGAATCAAAGTAGACCGCCAATCACCAAGAAATATAAAAACCACCAATGCTACCAAAATAAAGGCATCTCTTAAGGTGTGGATTACCTGCTCAATGGAGGCGTCCAAAAACTGCGACACGTCATAGCTTATCTGGTAATCCATTCCGGGAGGAAAACTCTCTTTCATTTCTTCCAGTTTGTTCTTCACCTCTTCAATTACATCGCTGGCATTACTGCCATAATTTTGCTTGAGCACAATAGCGGCAGAAGGATGCCCATCCAGATTGGAATAAATGTCGAAAAACTCACTGCCCAGTTCGGCTTTACCAATATCCCTAAGGCGGATACTCTCGCCCTCGGCATTGGCTCGGATAATTACATTTTCATATTGTTCGGGTTCATTGTATCGGCCTTTATAGGTAAGTACATATTCTAATGACTGTGCGGCAATACCGGAGCTTTGGCCAATTCTTCCGGGCCTTCCCACAATACTTTGTTCACCTAACGCTTCCATCACCTCTTCTACCGAAATGTTGTAGGCCCGCATCCTATCCGGGTTTAACCAAATGCGCATGGCATAAGTGCGGCTACCCAATATCTGCGACCTAGCCACGCCTTTTATCCTGTTAATTTCAGGAATCATATTTACGTTGGCGTAGTTGTACAAAAACTTCTCATCCATGCTTTCACTTTCGGAATAGAGGTTTACGTACATCAGCATGCTTGGCTGAATGGGAGTAATCACAACACCTTCGCGCTGTACCAATTCGGGCAAAAGGGGCATTACTTGATCTACCCTGGTCTTTACCCTGATAACCGCTTGATTAGGGTCGGTGCCCGGTTCAAAGATTACGTTAATAGTGGCTTCGCCTGCACTGGTGGCATCAGTAGCGATATAGCGCATATCCTGCACTCCGTTTATGGAGTTCTCAAGCGTGATGAGTGTAGATTTTACTAAAACATCTGCACTAGCGCCTGGGTAGGCAATAAATATGCTTACGGTGGTAGGCGCAATTTGCGGGAACTGTGAAATTGGTAATTTCTTAATCGCCAGGGTTCCCACAAAAACTATGATGATGGAAATAACAATAGCGAAAACGGGTCTGTGTATGAACTTACTAAACATGATTCTTATTTTCAGAGATTAGTTTATTCAGCGTACAAATCCAGTTCAGAAAGAGCTTTAGCCGGCTCTATAAAGGTGAACTCGATTTTATCATTCTCCCTTACCAGCCGTAGGCCTTCCAATAATATTTTATCACTTTGGTCTAGCCCATCAGACACAGCAAAAATGTGTGGCAATTCGGCAGCAATTGTTATTTCTCTTGACCGAACTACGTGATCTGTGCCTATTACATACACATACTTCTTATCTAGAATTTCAAAAGTGGCTTTTTGTGGAATTAGCATCGCATCTTTTAGTGGTTCTCTCACTATTACATTTCCTGTTTCGCCATGGCGCAATAGCCCCTTTGGGTTGGGAAAAGTTGCACGAAAGGCAATGTTTCCCGTTTCATTGTTAAAATCGGCTTCAATGGTTTTTACCAATCCAATATGGCCAAAGGGCTTGTTGTTTGCCATTATTAGCTTCACTTCCATGGATTTGTCGGAAGTCAATTCGGCCATGTATTCTAGGTATTCAGCTTCGGGTACATTAAAGTATACCCACATTTCGCTGTTGTCAGAAAGATTGGTGAGCAATTCTCCTTCATCCACCAGGCTGCCCAGCCTTACATGAAATCGATCTATGTACCCATCAAAAGGTGCTCTTATTTGAGTAAAGTCTAAGTGGGCTGAGGCCAAAGCCAATTCAGCATTTGCTTTGTCAAATTTGGCTTTTGCCATGGCTAGTTCGTTAGCAGCTACCACATGGCTATCGGCTAGGCTCTTGGTATTTGTATATTCTATTTCTGCAAAGTCGGCCTCAGCCTTTGCGCGCTGTTGTTCCGCCTGATAGAGTTTAGGCATTATCTGAAACAACAATTGACCTTTCTTTACATACTGACCTTCGTCTACATATATTTTTTCCAAATAGCCTCTTTCTTGAGCTCTAAGCTCAATGTGCTGTATGGAGTGAATTTGACTTACGTATTCTTTGCTTATAGAGGTGTCCAATATCAATGGACTGGTTACTAAAAAATTGGTATGTTCTTCTTTTTTTTCTTCGTGCGATGTGCAGCTGGTGTTTGCTAGTATTGCGAACACACCCGCCATCATTAGAGTTTTATTCATAATAACTTTGCCTGGTAGAGGCCTTTTTTTTAGATAGAATTGGGAAATGTGTATAGAAAATACACGGGGGGTATCTTTATTGCTACGGGCAATTAGATACTGAACGCTATGTGCGTTCTTCATTTATCAGCCATGTGCATGGCTGACATGATTTAAATCAAATTCTAAAGACCTCGAATTTGAGGAAAAGCGACTTAAAGGATAATGATGCGGGTAGGTGCCCTATAAAAGTATGGGCTTGTGTACAAGGATGCGAAAAGCACCAGGGAAAATGAACGTAAAAAAGCGATGTTAAAAACTTGCTTTCGAGCCAAAACCTTTTGCTTGATTCGGCTTCATTTTCTTCTACTTCATTTTCAGTAGCCTCTGTAATTAATTCTCTTTCCTTTACAGGTAATGAAGATTTGAAAATAGAAGTTTGAACCTTGTTCAGTTGTAGCAGTTCTACACCATTTACCGAATAAATAGAAGTTGTATCACACTGCGAATGGAGCTGCATTTGGCCGAGGCTGGCCAATGAGATAATGGTGAGTGAAAAAATAAATCTTAATATTCTCTTCATCTTGCAGGCAGCAAAATTAGTTTTGTAATAGCATATGACAAGCTATCATTGGGGATTATTTTTAATAAAAAAATTAGTCCAACTCCCCTTTAGGGTTTCGCTTACATCATTCCTATCTATGATGTCTAAAAATTCTTCTCTTGGAATTTCATAAGCTCCAAGTGACTCTAAGAACGGATTGTGCACTTGGCAATCGATAAGCTCAAAATTCAGCTCCAGTAGTTTTTGATTCAGTTTGGCAAAGGCCACCTTGCTGGCATTGCTTGCCAGCGAAAACATGGATTCTCCACAAAAGATTCTGCCAAGCGAAACGCCATACAGCCCACCTACTAATTCATTGTTTTGCCAACATTCAATAGAATGGGCGATACCCAAATGATGCAAATGAATATAAGCCTGTTTCATTTCATCATTCAGCCAAGTACCCTCTTGCCCTGGTCGCTTTATGTTTTGACAATGGCCAATTACCTGCTCAAAAGCGGTATCGGCTTTTATTTCAAATAAATTTCGGTTGAGGATATTTCGGAGGCTTTTGGAGATTTTCATTTCTCCGGGTTTCATCACCATACGCTGCTCGGGGCTCCACCACAGGGGAGGCTCATCTTCATTGTACCAAGGGAAAATTCCCAATTTATAAGCAAGGATTAGTCGCTCAATATTTAAATCGCCACCTATGGCCACTACACCGTGTTGTTCAAAATCTTCGGGTGGCGGAAACCATAGTTCTTCGCTAAGTTGGTATATCGGCATCAGAATAGTAAAAGAACAGTGGTGAAAATTAATGTGCCGATTAGCATGAGGCTGAGGGTGTATGGAAGAATTTCTTTGGCCTTGAGGCCAGTAATGCCCAATAGCGGTAACGCCCAAAAGGGTTGTAGCATATTGGTAAGCTGATCGCCATAAGCCAGGGCCATTACACTTTTCGAAAAACTCACTCCCAACTGATCTGCTGCCTGCAATATAATGGGGCCTTGTACAGCCCATTGTCCGCCACCACTAGGAACAAAGATGTTTACCAATCCCGCACTTATTAATGTGAAAATCGGAAAAGTTTGAACGGTTGAAATGGAAATAAAGTAATCGCTAATAAGCTGGATAAGGCCGGTAGAGCGCATGATGCCCATGATGCCAAAGTACAGAGGGAACTGAATGAGAATACCAGAAGAACCTTTGATGGCTTCATCCAGCGCTTTTAAAAAATTGCTGAATCGCGCATGGAAAACAAGACAAAGCCCGAGTAAAACCAAATTAATATAATTGAGATTTAAAAAGCTCAAACCATTAGCACTGCGCGAAGGCACAGTAAGAGCATACCCCAAAATGAGCAAGCCAAAACCAATGCAAAGAAATTTGCTGTAATCTAATTTTTCCGCACCAATGAGGTTGAGGGGTGTGGTGGTTTCAGTCTTTGTTAGTTTCAAATTGGATATAGCGCTGTTGCCTTTGGTTCTGTTTGCCATAAGGGCAAGAAAAAGTGGGATGATGCTCAGCAATAGAAAAGTAGCCGTTAGATTCATTGGGCTAAAAATTGTTGATTCTAAAGGAATGCTTATAGTCTCTAAAATGTTTTCTTCGGTGAAAATGCCCGTCATGATTTGAGAAATATGGCCTTCTTCTACCACCTTGAGGGGTGCACTGCCTGAAAGCCCTCCGTGCCACACCATCATACCGGCATAGCCTGCTGCGCCTAGTAATGGGTAGTTTATGGACTTTCCTTCACGCGAAAATTTTTCGGCCGTTTTTCGCGCCATGATAGCGCCAAAGATGAGCCCCAATCCCCAATTGAACAAACCCACCATCATGGTGCAAAGGCCAACAAGTAGAGTGGCCATAGCAGCAGATTTTGCCAAACCGATGATAGTATCAATGAAATAGCCTATGGGTTTGGCCAGAGCCAAAATGTGACCCAGTACCAAAATCAGCATCATCTGTACGGCAAAAGCCAGCATGGGTGCATTCCACAGGCCTTCTTGCCAAAAGTCTAAAAGCTGAAGAATGGGTTTTGATTCATTTGGAAAGCTGCCAAAGGCCAAAGCCAGCCCCATAGTAAGCAATGTGAGGATAACGGCAATGGTAAACGGAGCGGGAAGGAGTAGGCGAAATGCCTTTTCAAATTTTTCGGTGAACTTCATAAACGCTATTCGGGTGACCGAATGTACATTTTATAGCGGGAATTTTGCACCAGAAATGAAGGGATGAAGTTTTTGAGGGTGGTGTCTGGTTTTCCTAAAAAAGGGCAGACCCCACCACGTGGTGGGGTCAGTTGCCCAAAGTATTCTTAGAATGGTAAATCGTCATCCTCGTCTTCATCGCTCAAAGGAGCCATAGGAGCCGCAGATGTAGGAGCAGCACCAGCAAAGCTTTGTGATTCGTTGGCAGCAGCACCTCCGGCACTTTTCTCAATTCTCCATCCATGAATAGAATTAAAATACTTGATTTCTCCTTGTGGAGAAGTCCACTCACGGCCACGGATATTGATGCCTACACTTACTTTATCACCTACGGCATAATTGTCAAGCAAAGAACTTTTGTCTTGTACAAACTCCATAAGGATGTGCTGAGGGTATTGTTCTTCTGTAGTCACTACCAATTCGCGTTTGCGAAATGAATCTGTTACCTGTTGAGTATCTCCAATTTTTTTAATGATTCCGTTGATTTCCATTTTCTTCTTTTATGATCTATTTAATTTATCGCATAGCAAGGCTTTCCATGCCTTGTCTACTTTATTTTCTTCCAATAATTCTTTGGCATATTGATGCAAAAGTTCATGTGTCTCCAGGCCACCGCTAGATTTATCAAAAATCTCTTTGATGCGAAAGCTGGAAGCAAACTCCACCAATTCAGCATCGCTAGGTAGTTTTTCTACGTTTCCAAGTTTGCCAAGGTCGTTACCGTTAAGGTACATGCTTTCCTTGATGCGTTTTGGAATTTGATCCACTCCAATGCCTTTAGTCACCAAGGGTTTTTCTACTTCAAACAGTGCTTCGCCCTTGGCGCGGCAGTACCAGTTGCCACCCATTCGTGCTACCAGGTCAATTTTTTGTTGATCAATGATACCGTTGGCATCCATCACCCGTTCATCAATGTGCATACGCACTACTTCGCAGATAATCATATTTCCGGCACCACCATTTTCGCCCAGAGAAATGATATCGTTCACTTTGCACTCTAGTTGCACGGGAGATTCCTTTACCCTAAAGGGTTTCACTACTTCAGAGGCAATAGGCGTAAGGCCTGATTTGATAAACTCGTTTACACCATCACCATACTCGGTAGAGGCTAAAGACATTTGCTGAACCATATCGTAGTTTACAATATTGATTACTACCTCGCGGGTGGCTTCCGCATTGTGCAGGGTGTGTTTGGTGGTATTATCGCGCACTCTCCTTGCTGGCGAAAACACCACAATAGGAGGGTTGGAACTAAATACATTGAAATAACTGAAAGGGCTCAAGTTTGGATTTCCTTCAGCATCTATAGTACTGGCAAATGCAATAGGGCGTGGGCCTACAGCGCCTAGCAGGTGGGCGTGGGCGGTTTTGCCATCTAGTTCGCTAAGGTCGAATGATTTTACCATTTTTTATGTAAAAAATAAGAGGGCAAAAGTAGCTATTTAAGGAGGGGAGCCCAAGAGAACATTCGTGAAAATTTTTTGTTGTAGAAATTAAGAATTGATTTATATTTGCCGCCCCAACACAGAATGTGTGAAATGCAGGCGTGGTGGAATTGGTAGACACGCTAGACTTAGGATCTAGTGCCGCGAGGTGTGAGAGTTCGAGTCTCTCCGCCTGTACTGAGAAAAAACCCTTTGAGAAATCAGAGGGTTTTTTTGTGCTCAACACTTTTTTTTGGAATCAACTAGGAGAGACGAGAAGTTCATCCTGAGCCTAGCCGAAGGGAGTCTCGGAGTTTATCCCGCTTTTTTAGCGGGGCCTGTACTGAGAAAAAACCCTTGTGATATCAGAGGGTTTTTTTTGTGGGCTGAATTGTAGTTTTCTGGAAAGAATCCGGAAGAGGTGTCTTTATGGTGTATAATGAATTAGGAGGTAGATCCCTGGCATTAATTCGGATTTGTAAGCGTCAACAGAAATCTCAATTAAAACCCAGGCATCTTCATTTTTATTTGAAATGATTTCAACTGCTTCATTCCAGCTTAAAAGTGGCTCCTTAACTAAGATATAGTCCCATGAAGGTACGTCCATTCGAGTAACAGAAAGTTTGAAATCGGGATATTTACAGTTCAAATCATCAAACCAGTTTTTGGTGTGTAGTAAATTCTTTTTTTCGAGTATTTCAAAGAAAAGATTAGCACGGCATGTTGAGGTCCTTATGGTGTCAAAAAGTAGAATTTGGCCCGATTCTGCATTCCAAACAGTATCCAACCTAATTTCATCTAAAGGAATTATTAAATCTCGTACTTCGTATTGCTTAGGCCAAGTTCCCCGGTTTAAAGAGTCAATATAAAGCAATGACTGGTTTTCGTAATTCAAAACAATGAATCGCCTGTAAGAAACAGGTATTTGAATAGAGTCGATTTCAAAAAGAAAATCCTTGGCGAAAAATGGTTCGAATTCTACATGGGTAATGGCATCAGAATATTCTATGCATTGGACAACACCAAGGTATGAACTATCCGGAAAATTCTTGAAATCATCAATTGTGGAATAGCTTGAATAGGGTGAGAGCCTGTCATTATTCTGTCCTTAGGTAATAAAGCAAGACAATATAAAAAGGAATGTAATGGTGAGTTTCAAGGATTACGGATCATTTTTATCCAAGGACTAAATTACAACCTAATCAGTTCTCTTACGGGATGATTCATTATCTGGGCGAGCTCTCACTGCCAGCTGAACAGAAAGATTGTTGGGTTGAATATTAACAACTCTTTTTATGCCTTTCGATTAAGGTATATATTCAATCAGTACCGTAACTATCGGCTTGGGTATTTTAGGATTGGTGGTGCTAATCAATACCACTTTGTACCAAGCTTCATTTTCGCTTTTAGCAAGCCTCTTACTGATTTTTGGCCAGTGGTGTAGAGGTGTTCCAGAGTACAATACATGTTCATTATATGGCTCATTCACCTTGCTGATGTATAAGTTATATCCGGGTATTTCTTTATCAAGCGCTTTAAACCATTTCTTGGTTTTTTTCATGGCTTTCGACCCTTTAAGTTCAACGAGCATATTGCATGTTTGTACTTTTCCAATAATACTATCGATGGCTAGTAGTACCGGTTCGCTTGCATCCCAAATGCTATCAATTTGAGGGGTGATAAATGGAACTATTATGGTCTTTTCAAATGGCGGTGCCCAGCGGTCAGTTACTAGTGTGTCAATAAATCTAGGTATCATATCATTGCCTTCTGTGGATGCATGAAGTTCCAGATGTTTGGTAGTAGTGCATCTGAGATGTTGATGGTGAATAGGAAGTACAAATTCCTGACGGTAAAAGGGCTTGTAAACACTTATGGTGGTGTTGCTATCTGCAGGCATGTAATAGGTAGAGTCTATTGTACCAAAGCCTTGATAAAAAGCGTTGAGCGCTTGTGAATTATTTTGAGCAATAGCCAAAGATGCTACTAAAGGAAGTAAGCAAATGAGCAGAGTACGCATGGTATTTCAAATTTTAGGAGCGGTTAAAATACAATATGAGAGTAAGATGAGCAGCGGGAGGTTGGAATGTTGTTTGAACTAATTTGCTTTAAATCTCTTGAAGCCGCTAAAAACCGGGGGTGAGGTTTTAATAATATTCACATTAGTTGATTTTATTACATTCGCCTTTGCCATATCTCAAGCTGTCTTTACAATTGATTTTATTTCAAAAAAACCTGAAAAGATTTAGGGCACTAGCGCTCTTGTTTCTTTTTTTATTTCTTCAATCTTGCCAATCTAATCCTGAGTCAACAGAGCCTCTTAGGATGGGGTCCAGGCATTTTCAGGACGGCCATCGTATGGATTCTATCACGAGGTATCAAAGGCAGCTATCTTGGGATTATTTAGATAGGGGAATGATCGATTCCGCGGTGATGCATTCTTTTGGTTTAATTCAGGACATTGAGAGTGCAGAAGTAATAGAAGACGAAAAAATAATAGATGCATATTATCATTTTTCGAGAATACTTCTAAATACTAAAGCTGAGGAGCTTGCTTCTGATTATATGCTAAGAACAATCAATCTATACGAGAAGGCTGGTTTTGATACTACTTGGTATTATAACACACTGATAGGGTCTATGGCAAGCTTGTATTTAAAGCAAGAAAAATTCATCGAAGCCAGGGTTTATTTTGATAAATCAATACAAATTGCTGAAAAGGTAGAGTGGAGGAGCAGAATAGCAGGTGTGTTAAATAATATTGGAATATTGAAAGAAAGAATGGGTCAGATTGATTCTGCTGAATTCTATTTTCTACGAGCCCGGGATTTGTATGCTAAGGAGAACATGGATGATAATAGTTTTGTTTTCAGCATTAATAACAACCTTGGAGGGGTGGCTTATAAGCAGAAGAATTACACCAAGTCATATGAATACTTTAAAACCAATAATGACTTAGCCAAGTCTCTGATTAATCAAAACCGAGATGCATATTACCGAATTGTAACATCTAATGTAGGCTTGGCCAAAAACCTGGTAGCACTAAATAGGACCACCGAGGCAGCTCATGTATTGAAATTGGCCACAAATGGATTGGATGCATTGTCTTTTGATAAGCGTGCCAGGTTTGTAGAAGAAATTGGTGAATTGAAAAAGAAAATAGCCCTGAAGAATGGAGACTTCAGGCAGTATATCGAGCTTGTTAATAATGTGGCTCGCTTTAAAGATTCATTGCATACAGCCGAGATACAGGCATTATCCGCCATTACACACCGTATGGCTTCACTACAAATAGAAACGGCCAATTTGAATTTAAAAACCAATCAGCAGGAATTGCTTTTGGCAAAAGAGGAGAAAAAGTTTAACAGATGGCTTGCCATAGGTGCGATCGTGCTTCTTGTTACTATTATTAGCTTCTTTATTATTCTGGCCAAAAAAAGAACAAAGCAGTTTAGGGTTGAGCGTAAGCTCCAATTAGCCGACTTAAAGAACAAGGAATTAGAAAAGGAGAGTTTGAACCTAAAGTTGAAAAATCAAGCCCGTGACTTAAGCGAGCTTTCCGGTTATACCTTGTTAGCCCGAAAAATTGTAGAGGAGGCCAAGGATAGATTGAAGCGACTGAAAAATTTGGATTTGGAAGAGCAAAAGCGGGAACTCAATGTACTTTCAGGAGACCTGACAAGGCAGCTCAACAATAACAAGGCAAAGGCTTTGATTCAGGAAAACCTCCATGAGATAAGTGCGGAGTTTTATGCGGCCTTATCAAAAAAGTCAAACAAAAAACTAAGCTTGGCCGAAATGGAGTTATGTGCTCTTTTTAGGTTGAAGTTAAGTGATAGTCAAATAGCCGATATACGTGGTATAAGTAATAATGCTGTGCAAGTAGCCCGCTATCGAATTAAAAAGAAGTTGGCTATCTCAAAAGCAGATCAGCTCTCTGAGGTTTTGCTCGAATTGTAAATTAGTTCCTTTCTGAGGGGTTTGTTAATTAAGCATCTGAAAAGAATAGTTTTCCAAAAAAAACGACTTTTCTTTGGCGGGTGTTGGTTATTTATTGTCATGATACACAGGATTTTAATGTGGTTGACAGAATTTGTAAGCCTTAGAAATAAGCTAGCCGTAGTAAGCTTTATATAATTGCCTTGTCAAAAAAAAATACGGGAGTGTGGAATTGGATATATACCATGAAAATACCCGAAATAATTAAAGCAAAAAACTATGAAGGCCTGGAGGAGGTTTAGAACGTGGATTGGTAAAATCGTGTACAAATAGCTACACAAGAGTTTAATAAACACTCTAAGGCGTTTTTAGAATTTTTCCTTAGAATGTTGTGTTTTTTCTAAAACTTCAAAAGGACAATTAGTTTTTTTAAAACAGGAGTTGAGATTTCTTGTTGAATTGAAGAACTCGTTTGGGATGGGTCTGTCATAGCCTAAATCCTGGACGAGTTTTTTTGTGGGCTTGTGCTTTTGGCCAATTTTCCAACATAAGGAAACCGAAGGCTATGTTTTGCGCTTACTAGGTGAGGTCTTACATTCGCCAGCAAATTGTTTTGCTATGCAAATGACTTGGCTTAATTGCTTTACGGGAGATAGATATGGCTTGATGCCCGAAACCCAGAATATGCGTTCGGAGTTTGAGCGGGATTATGATAGGATCATTTTTTCTTCGGCTTTCAGACGGCTACAAAACAAGACTCAGGTATTTCCTTTGCCAGAGCACGTTTTTGTGCACAACCGGCTTACTCACTCGCTAGAAGTGGTAAGTGTAGGTCGCTCATTGGCCAAAATAGTGGGGCAAGAGCTGGCCAAAAAAGAAGGAGTAAAGGACAACCCACAGGCAGTCGATTTTTATAAGAATCAGTTGCAGCATGTGATAGCTGCAGCTTGCTTGGCGCATGATTTAGGCAATCCGGCTTTTGGTCACTCGGGTGAGGAGGCTATATCCAAATACTTTAAGGATCGAGAGAAGGATGAGGAGTTTACAAGCCGATTTAGCTCGGATGAATGGTTGGACCTCACCAACTTTGAAGGAAATGCCAATGCCTTGAGAATTTTAACGCGGCAGTTTAATGGCAGGTTAGAAGGCGGCTACAGATTGACCTATCCAACATTGGCTAGTATTCTTAAATATCCCTGTGAATCTGCCGGAAGGCAAAAGCCCGGGCCCAAACACCGTAGTAAGTTTGGCTTTTTTCAAGATGATAAAGACACTTTTTTGGAGATAGCACAAAAGCTGCACCTCAAAAGAGACGTGGATGATCCGCTCTGTTATTTCCGCCATCCCTTTGTGTATTTGGTAGAAGCGGCCGATGATATCTGCTATAGCATTATTGATTTTGAAGACGCACATCGCTTGGGTATCTTGTCTTTTCTGGAGGTAACGGATGCCCTGATGGCCATAGTAGAGCTAAACCCCAAAGAAGATATTGAGCGCGTAAAAGACAATTTGAAAAACCTGAAAATGGACCCCAATGAAGGGGTGGCTTATTTGAGGGCTAAAGCAATTAATTATTTGGTAACACGCTGCTCTGAAATTTTTATGGAAAATGCAGAAGAAATTTTGGCGGCCAATTATCAGGGATCATTAATAAAAGGCTGTGAGCAAATGCAGCCCGTATTGAAAGCCATAGAAAATGAATCTGTAGCGAAAATTTATGCTTATGACAGCGTGGTGAAAATTGAATTGGCGGGTTTTAAAATTATGTCGGGTTTAATTGAGGATTTTGTAGAGGCGGCCCTTATTCCAAAAGCGCTAAGGCAGAATAGGCACAAAAATCTTTTAAACCTGATGCCGTATCAAAACAGGTTTGATGAAAAGGATACCGATTATCAAAAAGTAATGTGTATCCTCGATCATGTTTCGGCAATGACCGATAACTATGCCCTGAACTTATATAGAAACCTGAGAGGGATATCCATGCCCTCCATTTAAAAAATAGAAAATGACTACAACCTTAAAAGCGGGCGACAAAGCCCCTGACTTTACAAGTAAAGATCAAAATGGAAACGCTGTTTCCTTGGGCGATTTTAAAGGTAAAAAGCTGATCCTATATTTTTATCCTAAGGATAATACACCTGGGTGTACACTAGAAGCGTGTAATTATCGTGATAACCATGAGGAGCTTTTATCTAAGGGCTATACTGTGGTGGGAGTAAGTGCAGACACTGAAAAGAAACATCAAAATTTCATACAAAAATTTGATTTGCCGTTTCCATTACTGGCCGATACCGAAAAGGAATTGATAAACGCCTATGGCGTATGGGGTGAAAAGAAATTTATGGGCCGCACATTTGACGGTATTCATCGCACCACTTTTGTGATAGATGAAAAAGGTATTATTGAAAAAGTGATTACCAAAGTAAAGAACAAAGAGGCAGCTCAGCAGGTTATGGAATAAGCTGGATGGAATCTTATCATGTCAAAACAAAAAAGCCTGTCTCAAAAAAGAGACAGGCTTTTAAATGTTATATCGTGGATTAAGGTCTTAAGCCAATCTTACATTTATAGCGTTCAAGCCTTTAGGGCCTTCTTGTACATCATAGCTTACTTTGTCTCCTTCGTTGATTTCATCAACAAGGCCATTAGCGTGTACAAAAACATCTTTCCCACCATCTTCTTGGGTGATAAATCCAAAACCTTTTGTGGTGTTGAAAAATTTTACTGTTCCGTTACTCATCTTAAAAAAAATATTAATAAGCTACAAAAGTAGGGCTTTTGAAGTTGCGGTGGGCTAATGTTGGTTTTTTATCAGCTCAGATAAGCCCTTCAATAAATGATTCACCCAATTTTTTCCTCATATTCTGGGCAGTCTAACCTTATATCTGAGTTTTGCAATTCCTGATTTAATAGGTTGCAATAGTCTTTGCCCGCATTATGCGAATAGTAGGTACAGCCATAGCAGGTGCGCTGTACGGTAAGAATACCATTTCTATTCAATTGGTAAATTAACTTGCTTAACACAGCAAAAAGATCTTCTAGCTTGTTTTGTTCAATGCCTTCAAGTTCTGTTTTTAGTGGTTCGGCAAAATTTTCGGTCTGCACCAAAATAGTAGAGCCAGCTGCGGTTATGTGAATGGAATAACTGCGATTATCAGTAGAAGAAAAGTCTTTGCCTATGAGGCCTTTTTTTTCTAATACTCTAATAGCATCGCTAATAGTGGGTTTGGTTACATTAAACTCATGTGCAAGGTGGCTTACGTTGCAAAGCTCCTGCTTGTGATAAGCGATAAAAATAAGCAGCTGAATCTGAATAGGGCTTAGGCCTACCAGCTTGGCCTTATCCCAGAGTAATTTTTTGAAAACTTCTGAAACCCGCTCCAGACTTACAATTATTTTGTTTGATATACTGTCTTCTTGGGCAGTAGGGTTGAAAATACTTTTAGACATAAAAAAAACCTGCCGAGTTTTATTCGGCAGGTAAAGTTAGTAATCCTAACCTAATCAATCCTAAAATTAACCTTTTACATCAGCCATAGAAGCGCCAAAGTTGAGGTGCAATACGTTGCCATTTGGGGTAAGTAATGCAGGTACTGATTTTACACCAGCTGTTTCGGCTTCCGAAATTCTAGAACGGTTTTCGCCAATATTTACTACTTCTACATTGGCTGATCCTACTAAATTGATAATGTCATGCTCGGCACTTACACATACGGGACATCCTGCATGGTAAAAAATTGATTTGCTCATATTGTTGCTATTAATTGTTATGCATTATTGCGAAGCAAATATAGTAAGGAATCCTAACAATCAAAATTCTTTGATGAAAAATTGAATGGAAGGACCTGGATAACAAGTTTAGCAACCACCCCTAGGGCCAAACGTAAGCACAAGCTCTTGCTCAATTTTTTCGCCTTCTGAGTTTTCAGCTGGAGCCCATTTTCCGGGTAAATTGTTGATGATTTTTATCAAACCTTCATCAATTTTTTGATAGCCAGTAGTGTGGTCTAAGTAAATATTGGTGAGTACTCCGGTTCTTGAAATCGTAAAGTAAAGCATGGCAGCTTGCAGCTGGTCTTCTTCTACCTGCAGGGTGTTTTCTTCATTGCTTTCACGGATATAGTCTACCAATGCTGAAATCCCAAATTCATAAACAGCTTGCTTATCTGGCACTACTGTATAATGAGGTTCTGCTCTTGCGTACATTACTTCGCCAGTTTCAGTATCTCTTTCTTCAAAATTTATACGAACCAAGAAATGATGTGAGTAATCTAAATTTCTCAACATGGTTTTTTGTTCCTTAGAGAGATCAGAAAAATTATTTGATAGGCGCTTGTTGGTTCGTTGGTTGTTCTCAATAATCACCACCTCTATTGATTCATAATTGGTAACGCGCCCTATATAGTCCTCATTAATAAAAGCAGACGCTGATTCAGCATTCGCTAGCTCAGCTTTGGTAATGGCTTCGAACCTTGAGTGCACACCATAATACAAATCAGGTGCCTTTATTTTGAAGACCATGGGCAGATCCGTTCCATTATACACAAGGCTGCAACCTGCAATTTCAGTCTCATGTTTAGGAGGATTAAATGCTAAAAGGCTTACGGTGATAATTGAAATGCTGGCTACTACAATACTTTTTTTCATAACTATTATTTTTAGTTCAAGCCGAAAGTACAGTAGTGTGGCGCCAGGATTTATTTAATTACGTAAAATGATGTAACGTGAATGTAAAAGGTGGTTGTTAAGATTCTAACACATTCTTTTCAATAAGGGGTATGTCTCCTTTTTATATAATTACCAGGAAAAGCTTCACTTTCTTTTATCCCTACTTCATTTGAGATCGTTTCAGTAGAAAAGATCAAATTTTCAAAATATACGTTTTGAATCACTTCTGTGCTATTGGAGAATTTGATGTTTGTTGATCCGAATTTGTCAGTTGTTGTGGAATAAAGTAAGAGGAACTCATAGATTAAATTTTGAGATTTTGTTAGGGTTCGAATTTTCACTATTCCTTCTTTAACTTTTAAAGGATGCTTGTCAAATTCATAAATCTCCTCTACATGATTATTGCTATAAATCCAGGTATTGTTCCCTGATGGAACAACTGCTTTTATCACCAACTCATTTTGGCAAATAGAGGCAGTGTAGGTCTCCGATTGAGTGCGAATAAGACAACCTTCAATTAGAACTGGAGTTTTTACTACTACGCTATCTACTGATGAGTTATATCCTACTGCTGCATAATTGGCACCATGATAGCGATGGCTGCATTCCAAGAGATAAGGTTTGCCCTTTTTCTCGACTAACGTAAGGCATTTGTCGCTGCCGCTTCCCACTACTGTTTTTGGGGTTTGGGTACAATAAGTTTGGTTTAAACTTAAGTCTAGTGAAGTTTTGGATAGAACTTCCTCAGTCAACAAAACCTTAATAGGTTCTGGGCTGGTAGGCTTCTTTAGTGTTGAACAAGCATAGAATGACAGGATAAAAACGAACATCAGAATTTTCCTCTTTATAAATATAGGTTGCTTTAACATTTATAGTTTTTTCATTCTCTAAGTTTCCGCATTTTAGTTTTCAATCAAATCTTCACTGCATATACTGTTTCAGTACCTTCAATAGGCAGAATGTTAAAAGCGTTTCCTTTATTATTTCGATTTTCGAATTAACACAAAATTCTTCCCAAGAAGCCCCACTTTATGAACAACCTTCCTCTTGTTTATGGTAATAACGTAGTGGTGAAGTGCATTCCACCTCCATTTTAAAGTCATACCAGGGGAATTTGGCTTTTTTACTCCGAACAAATATTTTTTTTCGCTAAAATCTAAAATCCAGAGGCTACCCCCTCAAATTCTCCAAGCTCTCCTGAATGTTATTCAATAGAAAATCAGCTTGTTCTTTTTCTTCAGAGTTAGAATATTGTAGAATCCAAAAGTTTACTAAAGATTCAGCACCTTTTAGCAAGTATTCGTCTTTATGATTGGCAAGGTTACTTAGTTTGGCAGCTTGCAAGAGCACTAGGGTTGATTGCTCAGTTTTTGAGAAGTTTCTCAGCTGACTGTAAAAGGCGGAAAGATCTTCTTCCTCCCATGTATTTTTTAGATGCTCGGTGAGATTCATTGTTCAGCTTCTATTCGGTTTATTCTTGCCAATGCTTCTTGTGCGGGCCTATACATATTTAGCATTTCAATAGATTTTGTATAATCTTTTTTGGCATTGATAAGGTCGCCCTGCATCTCGAAACAATAGCCCCTGGCATAATGAGCTCGGTAATTATTCTCTCCCCACAAGATGGATTTTGAGAAATACTCTTTGGCTTTATTGTAGTCATTAAAATTGATAAACATGTAACCCATGCTATAGTAGGCATTGGCGTTTTTCGGATTTATCTGTACACATTTGTCATAGGCCTCAAGCGCGCGATTAGTTTCGCCTCTATCCATATAGTACACACCTAGCTTATAATAAATATCGTCTCTACGCGGCTGCTGCTCTAAGATTCGTAAATAATAGTACTTCGCTAAAGTATCGCCTCTGGCCGCCAACAATACTCCAAGCATGTCTAGCGCATCTATATAGTCTTGCTTAATATCTACGGCATTCTGAAAATATTGTAAGGCCAGAGTAGTGTCGCGGTATTTATCACGAACGATAATGCCTTTCATAAAATAAGCCTGCGCATCGCTAGAATTGATGTCTAATATCTTATTGACCAACACAAGGGCTCGATCATAGTTTTGAATAGCAATGTATAGCTCGGTAAGTCGGCTTAGGCATTCCAGGTTTTGTGGGTCTAGCTTTATACACTCTTCCCATTCTTTTTTAGCAACAGGTCCTTTGCTTAGCATATAGGCCATTTCGCCTCTTGCTTGCCTTAATAGCGCTACGTTGGTATCTATTGTATTAGCCATATGAATGTCAGCTCTTGCGGCATCCATATTATAGGCAGATAAGTAGATGTTGGCACGTATTGCTAATAATTTGGCATTGCGATTATCATTGGCTATTAGCTTGTTTATAGAGTCTAGTTTGGTGTGAGGTTGGGCTACATTTTTGGTCTCAACCGGCTGTAGTGGGCTAGTCTTTTTTTCTTCAGATTCATTAGAACCACAACCTACTATACTTATCAATAAAACAATTGCAAGGATATATCTCATAGTCTTTAAACTAAAAAAGTCCCAATGGGTTGCCTCCACCGGGACTTTATTTATAAAATAATTAGGCTTTAAGAGCCGCTACAATTTTTGCTTCTATTTCATCTGCCAGCTCAGGGTTGTCTAACAATAGCTGACGAACGGCATCACGCCCTTGGCCAAGCTTGGTATCGCCATAGCTAAACCACGAGCCAGCTTTTTTCACGATTTCGTGTTCTACGCCTATGTCAATTATTTCGCCCACTTTGCTGATTCCTTCGCCATACATAATGTCGAATTCTGCTTGACGAAAAGGGGGAGCCAATTTGTTTTTCACCACCTTTACTTTGGTACGGTTACCTAATACGCCCTCCGTATCTTTTATTTGAGAAGATCTGCGAATATCCAAACGCATAGAAGCGTAGAATTTAAGCGCATTACCACCCGTAGTGGTTTCCGGGTTTCCAAACATTACCCCAATTTTTTCGCGCAATTGGTTGATGAAAATACAGCAGCAGTGAGTTTTGCTAATAGTACCCGTAAGCTTACGCAATGCTTGAGACATCAATCGCGCCTGAAGCCCCATACGGCTATCGCCCATTTCGCCTTCTATTTCGGCCTTAGGCGTAAGAGCCGCTACCGAGTCAATTACAATCAGGTCAATTGCTCCAGAGCGAATAAGGTTATCGGCAATTTCCAAAGCTTGCTCACCATTATCTGGTTGTGAAATAATAAGGTCTTCGGTATTAATTCCTAGAGCCTCAGCATAAGTTCTGTCAAATGCATGCTCTGCATCAATAAATGCGGCAATACCTCCTTGCTTTTGTACTTCGGCAATAGCGTGTAAGGTTAGGGTGGTTTTACCTGAAGATTCGGGGCCATATATTTCTACTACTCTACCCTTTGGGTAACCGCCTATTCCCAAGGCAATATCAAGGCCCAAAGAACCGGAAGGAATGGACTCTATAGACACCACCGGACTATCGCCCATGCGCATTACAGCTCCTTTGCCGTAAGTCTTGTCCATCTTGTCCATGGTAAGTTTTAGCGCCTTAAGCTTGGCACTTTTATCATCGCTCATATTCTGGATTTTTTTATACTATTCAAGAGAAGCACAAATATAACCAACAAGAGTAGCTTAGGGGAGGGTGTTTATAAGTTGTTTTTTTAGTCAGAAGTCAGAAGTCAGAAGTCAGAAGTCAGAAGTCAGAAGTTAGAAGAATGTGGTTTGTGAAGATTGTCAGGTATAACTTATGACCATTAACCAATAAACTTCCTCCTATTTCCACTTTCGTGTAAAAGTGCTACTTTACCGTACCAATTTCGAACCTATGCTTATTAAAACTTTTGGAAGCGCTGTATTCGGTGTAGATGCTACCACCATTACCATAGAGGTAAACATCGATAACGGTATCAATTTTCACCTTGTAGGATTGCCCGATAGTGCGGTAAAAGAAAGCCAACATCGCATTACCGCTGCGCTTAAAAATAATGGCCTTAAATGGCCTGGCAAAAAAATCACCATCAACATGGCTCCGGCCGATATTCGCAAAGAAGGCTCGGCTTACGATTTACCTATTTCATTGGGGATATTAGCTGCTTCTGAGCAAAGGGAAATGCCCGAGATTGACCAATATGTAATTATGGGTGAGATGTCTTTAGATGGAGGGATACAACCCATAAAAGGAGCTTTGCCTATTGCTATACAAGCCAGAAAAGAGGGTTTTAAAGGTTTTATACTTCCAGAGGTGAATGCTCGCGAGGCTGCTATAGTAAACGATCTAGAAGTGATAGGGGTAAGTAACTTAATGGAAGTAGTAGATTTTCTTTCTGGAGAAAAGGACATAGCCCCAACTATTGTAAATACCCGTGAAGAATTTCTACAACACTTAGATAATCCTGCTTTTGACTTTAGCGAAGTAAAGGGTCAGGAGAATATAAAGCGCGCTTTGGAGATTGCCGCTGCTGGTGGTCATAATGTGATTTTAATTGGCCCGCCCGGGGCTGGTAAAACCATGTTGGCTAAAAGGATGCCTACCATTTTACCACCCATGACATTGGTTGAGGCTTTGGAAACTACCAAGATTCATTCGGTGGCAGGCAAGTTAGGTGACCATGCAAGTTTGGTGGCAGAAAGGCCCTTTAGGTCGCCTCACCACTCCATTTCAAACGTGGCTTTAGTTGGAGGCGGGAGTTTTCCTCAGCCAGGGGAAATATCCTTGGCGCATCACGGAATTTTGTTTTTAGATGAGTTGCCCGAATTTCAACGAACGGTGCTGGAGGTAATGCGCCAGCCCATGGAAGACCGCAAAGTGAATATTAGTCGTGCTCGTTTTTCCATCGATTATCCAGCGTCTTTTATGCTAGTGGCTTCTATGAATCCTTGCCCATGCGGGTATTTCAATCACCCGAGTAAAGACTGTGTGTGCTCACCCGGTATTGTACAGAAATACTTGAATAAAATTTCCGGGCCTTTATTAGATAGAATTGATTTGCATGTAGAAGTTACCCCAGTAAGTTTTGATGAAATGTCTTCTGAACGAAAGGAAGAGAAGAGTGCAGATATTCGGAAAAGGGTAGTAGTGGCCCGAGAAATACAAACAGAACGGTTTAAAGAAACGGAGGGAATTTACAATAATGCTCAAATGCAAACGCGACATCTTAGGCAAGTATGTAGAATAGAAAAGGAAGGCCAGGACCTGCTGCGCCATGCAATTGATAAACTCAACCTATCTGCCCGAGCTTATGACCGCATCTTAAAAGTTGCCCGTACCATTGCCGATCTTGAAGAAAGCGAAAACATAGAAACCGGCCATTTGGCAGAAGCTATTCAATACCGCAGTTTGGATAGAGAAGGGTGGATGGGGTGATATTAGAAGGCATAAATGAGTGATAGTTTAAGTCCTAAGGTATAATCAGGGTCAGTAAACATTTCATCTTTGTAATACATTGAAAATGGTAAACTTGCCGATAAACTGAATCCAGACGATTTTATTTTTTTACTCAAATAAAACGTATATGCGGGTTCTAATCTGATTCCAATCAATTCATTATAATCTTTGGCTAGATCCAATTTTTCTGTTGTACCATCAGAAAAACTAAAAACCAAAGAACTTTCGTAGAGAAATAAAAGAGAAGGCCCGATACCGATCTTGAAAGTGCTCCTTTTAGATTCAACGACTGCATACGCATACATCAAAGTAAAGCTGATAAATCTGCTATTTTCTTTATTTGCCCTTCCCAATTCCTGATTTGTTTCATCTTTTATAACAATTGGGTCTATCTGCTTGTCAAAAAAAGCAAATCCAATGCTGAGGTTAATATTTGATCGTTTTAATTGATGTCCTAGGATTAGGTCAAAGTTTTGTCCAAGGTTATTATTACTTGGTTTTTCGGTAATTTGATTGTGAACCAAAAAGTTATTCGGAAAATACACTAAGGTATACCCCGCTCCTAATTTCCATTGGCTTAACCCTATGAAAGGAAGGGTGATGATTAATGTGAAAGTAATTAAAATCTTTCTCATATATAATAACGGAGATTGAGATTAATGGTTTTGAAAACATCGTAAGCGATATTTAATTCTAAAGTTTGCCTGCCTATATGAATTTTTTGATACATCTCAACATTAACATAATAACCAAATTTCAGATATCTGGAATAATGCTTATAGCCTCTCGGTTCTGAGGTTCTAAATTCACCATTTATATATGGTGAAAAGTAGAGGCCACCAGGTGTAATGCGGACACCTAGGGCAGATTTCGACCATGTTAAAATGTCTCTACTTAAGGTCATAGAGAGGATTGTTTTCAAGGATTTAATGTCAGAAAGGTGTGTGTAATTTTCATAGAAATATTTCATTTTAAGATTGGTGCCTAACGCAATGTTTTTTATCGAGTCAAATTGTACGCCAAAACTAAGGTTTAAGCCTGAGGTTGAAATGGAGTTTCTAGGATCAGAAAAGACACCTACAGTTGCCGATAATGGGAGGTGTGATTTCTGTTGTGCTAGTGCTAGATGACACCAGCATATTATTAACCCAGCAAGGATGCTGTTTCTAATTGAGGAATAATTTTCCATGAAAAGTTGAATTGTCTCTATTATGGGTTACATAGTAGAGAAGGGTCTTTCTTGGTAATTCGGTTCTACTACTTAGGTAGCCAGTAACCTCTTGTTTCGTTAAAGGGAATGTTGAACTAACGAGATTAAGCAATAATTTGCCTGAAAGATCATAAACCCGAATATTGGTTATTTGAACATTATGAGCTTCGTCAACAGTAATAGCTTGGATTGAAGCAGATTTTTTTGAATATTGATTTTCATCCGGACAAGGTATTGCCTGAGCGCTAAAATCAGATCCAAGTTTGGCTTCAAATCCATTGACAATTTCAATTTTTTCTGAAGCAAAAACATGTAGATATTCCCCTGATGAAACGTTTGGAACGCCTCCCGATACTGTGGTGCTACAGGTTTCTGTGCCTAAATAGATAGTGCCACCGGTTATAAAACCGTCATACCAAACATCGTTTTTGTTTGAATTACACAGGGTTACAGTTGATTCGCAATCGATTTTTTTTCTTACAGCTATGTAATCTACTAACATGTGTTTTTCAACAACCTCATTCATTCTTGCATCAGCAACTCCCTGTCCGACATATAAGTTCATCTTGTAGTGATCATACGGAAAAGAGGGTGTTCGATACCAAAATCCTGTTGGTGGGTTTTCATGGGGTCTACCTCCAGAGTCGAAATGACGATACATTTCATAGTCAAGAACGTGGTTATAAAAAAATTCAAGCTTCCAAGGAACCCAGTTTAGTTTTGAGTTTATCCAACTTTCATGGAAATCACCAGATTTTTCTCTACTTACACCAACCATACAAGATTCACCGCCATTACAGTCATCATTTAGGTGAGTTGTGTATTTGATGGACTTATATTCAGCATTACCTTGTTGGTTGTCAAAAATTTCCATAATGTCGATTTCCTGCTTACAGTCACCAAGGAGCCAAAAAGCGGGCCATTGACCTGTTATTTCCTCAATTTTATACTGAATCTCAAATTGACCATGTATGAATTGATATCTAGAAAACAAGCCAGAACTAGTGAAATTCTTCCATCTATGTCATAATCCGTAATAGGATCGCTTATGTAATTTGAAACGTCATTTATATGGTGAACAGCAAATTGCAGTTTGGATCCTTGACTATTCCAAGTTGCAATAGCCGCCTGTGAATCCGAAACGTATAGATCTGTGGTAATAGGGGATCTATATTTAAAGAGATCATCGTAAAACACATGAACAGTAAATGGTGTATCCCAATATTCCTGCGCAACTGTAGCTGAGCTTATGTTGTAGGTTCTATCACCAGGGAATTTAACAAATCGACCGTTAATAGCAACATCCTCAAGACTCCACGGAGAGTTAGTGGGTGGACACTGTGATTGTGCTTGAATATATAAAGAAAGACATAGGATAATACCTAGAGCGGAGTAGATATTTTTTTTACTCATTTGTTCGTGCTGTATTTGGTTATTAGGTTGATTTTTTCCGTAGTTTGCTCATCCGAAATAGGGTAGGCCATTTGAAAAGGTACTACAAAATGGTTCATGCAGAAGGGTTGTACGTTTCCACAATTCACACAACCATATTTTTTTATGTGATTTACGACAGTAAAAGGGGAGGGTAAATCAAGAAAAAATAAGTAGGTACTTCCTATTTTATAGGTTTTGCAGTGAGAGCAAGTAGTATATGCCACAAGTTGCTCGCGTCTCGCCCGCGTACTGTCATTAGTGGCATATTTGTTCGCAACATTAAGGTTATAAGACATCGTTAGTGTGTCTCCTACAGCAACACCTTTTGCATCTGAATAGAGTATCTTTTGAACTTGAAGATGATGTAGACCTGGATCTCTTAATCGTGGGGCATCATCTGGAGCATAGCGATACAACACACTCTCGGAATCGACAATTTTGGCAACTACACAAATATCATGACTTAAGTACGATAGTATTAAACGGATATTTTCGCCCTCAGAATCTAACATAACTTGTTTGTCGTTTAGTTCAATAAGAGCTTTTACTCGATTGTAATCACGTAATCCCTTGTAGTAATAAAAGTATTCGTATAAGAATTTTTTAAGGTGTGCAGTATCATGACTATAGTTGAAACCGGCCGACATACTGGTTTGATACACCTTGCTTTCAATTACGTAATTTAAGAAATCAACAGAATCCTGATGATTCAAGTAGAAAATTGAGGTGTCATTTTCATAATAGTCAAAATCAGTACAGTCAAATTGCTTGGTAGTGGATTGTCCAATA
>JAUICR010000011.1 GCA_030427785.1 Bacteroidia bacterium
TATGTGGGCTTGCCGCTTGTAAAACCACAAGCATTCTCAACTTTGGTTACATTTTTAATACAGTATGTAAGAAAAGGTGGTACTCGTTAAATAACTACATAAGAACATTCAAGCAATATAGGATTCGTTTACTAATTAATTGAAATCTAATGACATCTACCTAAACCCATTATGGCCGCATAAACTTGATGATAAACAATCTTTTACTACAAATTTACCTACATCTCACACTTACAATAAATTCTTACATTTGGAATCATTGATCAAACCTTGTCAAAATGAAAAAATGTATTCAACAATGTTCCAATCGTTTAAAACTTTCTAAAAAACTAGCCTACTCTCTCTTTATTTTAGTTATAGGGGGGGGTATTTCAGCACAAACCTGTCAGCTAGACGATTACACACTAGCTGCCTGTAACGATGAAGCCGTGTATACCATCAGCAACTATACAGGCAACCTTAACAATGTTACACCAGTAAGTTCCTCAGGCTTGACTTATGCCGCATGGACTTTTAACCCCACTCTTGGCACCATTACTTTTCAATCTTTTCTTTTCTCGGACTACAAGGGCTTTGGAACTATTATATTTGATATAGACCTTGGAGGCACAATCTGCCGTATGGTTGTAAAAGTAGGCGAGTGTTGCCAAGATGGGCCATCACCCGCTGACGTTTTCATCGAGGAGGTAGTTCCATCAAATACCTACAGCGGAATCATTTGGATGTACGGTGACTGTCAGCTCACAAATTCTACAGAATTTGTATCAGCTGAAGTTCTCTCAGCGCCTGATGCAAGACTCATTGTGCAGACAGGAGCACTTGTAAAAGGTGATAATACCATTTTTACAAAAATGTGTGAATATGCCTGGGATGGCTTTTACTTAGCCAATGCCACTTGCCAACTAGAACTGGAGGAATGCTATCTTAGCGAAGCAATAAGAGGTGTGTATTCTTATAACAATGGTGAACTAACTGCTGTGAAAACTAATTTTTATGATAATTTAATTTCCTTGCTAGTAGAAGAGCATACTACTTGGGGACCTCATTACCGCTCGCATATTGTGCTAGATGGTAACACCTTTAGTTTTAATAGACTTTTTAACTATTTCAATGTACACCCATCCTCTCCTATTATCCCGAGTGATTTTTTCCAAGGAGATTGCTCCATTATCAATTCCGGCTATAGTATTCCCATTTTAATTCGGGACAACTGCACTGAGGTAAACATTGGCCACAGAACTTTAGCTATGAATACTTTTGAAGATCCGTATGGTTATGCTGTTGATATTACTTGGCTAGAAATACATGACTCTTATGTGAAAATAAGAACCAATTCTTTTGATGACGCTAACATCTCAATATGCTCAGATGATGACAGCCGCATAGCCTTAGGCGGGGCGAACATTGCAACCGTAAACCTAATAAAAACTCCCATGATCACTTACAATACGGCCCATCATATTGAGAACAATCGCTTTTCTGACGGTGGACACCTCGAAATAAACACTCCTTATCATGCGCTCGCCACACCTGGAACTCCCTTTACAGGTAGCTATATTTATACTAACGATTTTGATGGCGTAAGGCTTGAGGTAATTGGAAATAACGCTCTTACTCAGTTCAAGGTACTGAACAACTCCTTTCCTGATGGTTGGGCGAGGTTTGCCGACTTAAATGACAATACAAACGGACGCCTTATTTTTAATGATAATGTAATGACAGGCGAACCCTCCTTTAATACCCTCACAGTATATAGATGTGATAAAATGGTGATTGGCAACAACACGCTAAGCTATAGCGGCACTCTGCCCTGGAACGGAAGTGCTTCACCCATAGGTATGGATTTGAATGATGTGAAAGAAGCTGTAGTTCTAAGAAATAATATTGACGACTTTGAGCGTGGTATAGAAGTAAATTATGATGCCACAGGCACCCAGTTTACTTGTAATGATTTTAGCAATTGCTACTATGGGTTTTACTTGAATAACCCGAGTATGAGTAGTCAGCCAGCAACGGGATTAAATTGCAATATGAATAGCTGGGTAGGATGTGCGACAAATATTGGAGGATCTCCAGCAAATGCTATTAGTTGGGTTTGGGACAATACGGTGATTACGTTAGACCCTGGAAGTGTATCAAATATTACTGGTAATCCTTTTGGAAACACAATTATCTGTGGTAATCAAACCATACCCTCTTTTAAATTTGCAGGTAATGGCGTTGACAACAGTACGTATAACTCGGGGAACGATGAGTTTGGTTCAAAGCATTTAGAAAAAGGAACAACGTCAGCAATTCAGCTATTTCCAAACCCAGTTTCAGATGTTTTAAATCTTGATATTCCTGAAATTCAATATGACGGAGAACTCATCAACATCTATAGCAGCACTGGTCACCTTGTATTAGCCAAGGCAGCACAAAAAGGAATAAACACCATCAATATGACAAAACTACCTTCGGGAGTGTATCTAATTCGCATAAGTGATTTTAGCAGTATGTTGGTAAAAAAGTAGTCATGCTTGGAAGGCTCCTCACATTGGTTCTTTGGGTTTTGGGTTTTGGCCATTCTACGTATGGCCAAAACCTAATTCCTAATCATGACTTCTCACAGAAAAAAACTTGTGCATTTATGACGAGTGGCAAATTGGAAACGTACGTACATAACTGGTTTACACCACCGCATAGAGCAGCTGACACTATATATGGGTCACATCAAGGAATGCGTCCAGTATTCGATACCTGTTTTCCTGGAACTTACCCTTATGGTTACTATTTTGATTATGTCCCTGGAACATCCTGTGTGAGAAATGTATCTTACAAGCCATATCCTAAAGAAGGTAATGGTTATTTGTGGTTATCTTTTATCGATTCCTTTAGTTATCAGCAAGCTAATTGTTATATGCAATATCAGCCTTGTAGTGGTAATTACACTCATTTCAGTAATATCACAAAAGACTATAGTCATGGTAGGTCTTTTGCTGAAGTTAAAATTATCTCGCCACTTGCAGCCAGCAATGAATACGTTATTGAATTTTACTGCATAAAAGGGGTAGAAAAAAGCAACAATATTGCTATGAAGAGTGTGGGAGCTCTCGTTAGTCAAGATACATTTCAGCATTTTGATTATAAAAAAAGCATAATAGTCCCAACTGTAGAACATAGCCAATATATTTACGATGATAAAAACTGGCAGCGTATCATAGGTAGCTTTATAGCTACAGGCAATGAACAATTCTTAACCGTTGGAAACTTTAGAACTGACGCTCAGTCCGACTATCACTTCACACCATCGGATACCAATGGTTGCTTTACAATTGGCACTGTAAATTGTATCGATGCCGTTTACCTCTACCTCCACACCGATACCTTGTTTGAGGTAATGCTGCCACCCGATACCACGCTGTGTTTGGGTGAAGATTTAGAGCTATTTGCCTGGCATGATGATGGTTTTAAATTGGAAGATTCTGTCAAAACCTTTTTGTGGAGCACGGGCAGTACGGATAGCAGCATAATAGTAAATACACCTGGGCAATATTGGGTAAGGGTGGAGTACAACCATCGATTTTGGGATAGTGATACCATGTATATTGAGCCACAAGTTACACCTTACTCAAGTGGCTTAGCTACTTATGAAGAGGGTTGCCAAGGTGATGCTATAACACTCAATGCCAATCCGGATATTGAGAGAATTCTGCTCTGGAACACAGGCTTGGTAGCCAATCAGATTACCGTGAGGGATAGCGGTTATTATTGGCTTTCGGCTATTTCAGTTTGCGATACAATGGTAGATTCTGTGCTCGTAAACCTGATTAATTGTGATACCCTTACACCACCACTTCCCGTGTATATTCCTAATGCCTTTAGCCCAAATGGTGATGGGGTAAATGATTTTTGGGAAATAGCCAACCTACCCGAAAAAAATGAAGTAATCGTTTGGAACCGCTGGGGGCAAGTGATGTTTAACAAAAAGGGCTATCAAAGCGACTGGAGTGGCACTGATAAAAAAGGAAATAAACTACCGCTAGGCGTTTATGTTTATAAAGTCATCTACTGGGAGTATCCGGGCATTCAACGCATACAGCAGGGGTGGGTTACTATCTTGGAGTGATGAGGTTGAAAATTTAATATTTTACACTGTTCACCTTTTTACTGCTCACTTTAAGACCGTTCACCATCCAAGCATCTCCTTGAGAAGTAGTTTGTGGTTCTATAACTCACAGCCTTTACTTCTTATGAAACAAATGCCACTTCTCATTTTTAGGTTTTTTCTTATTCCCTGTAGGGTCTACAAAGAGCATAGCATCCAATAGTCCTGACTGTATACTTTTCCACCAATAGCCCACAAACGGCTCGTAGGGATCATGCTCGTAAAATATCTCTCCATTCTTAGCCTCATTAGAGTTATTATTGTTTACCAATGCCAGATTTCCGGCAGCTTCTATTCCCTTTTGTATCATAGATAGTTCTCCTTTATGATCAGGTGGAATTGCAATTTTCAAATCTGAATACTCCATATTGAGTTTACCAAGGGTGCTGAAGCTATTTCCGGTGAAATGCGCATTCACGCCCTTGCAGTATCCTGATCTTACCTTTACACCCACAGTAGGAAACAGGATGCCGTTAAAATCTTGGAGCGGCAAGGCCCCGACAGAAATATTAGAAACAAACTCATTGTGCTTGCTGGCTCCAAAACATTTTAGGTATACCCCAACATGGGCGCTATTGCGCATCACAGCATTTCCAGTTAATTCTATATCTGCAATTCCTTGCTCCTCTTGGTTGCTTATAGAACCGATGGCTGCATGGAGGTTTTCCAGATAAAGTAGCCCCAAACCTCTACCCTCATGTACCGCCTGATGGCTGTAATCCAGGCTACTGTTTTTCAATAATATGCTATCAATATTTATGGGAATGGTAAGCCTTGACACCATTTGCACCGGCAGGGGTTTAACCACAGGCGACAGATTTTTTCTCAAATCAATAAATATTTCAAAATGCGTACTATCCAAAGAAAGTTTATCTATGAATAGACCATTATGAATCTCCATAATATCAAAGCCTTCTACACTTATTGTTTTGGCAGTAATGGCTATATAAGCTTTTCTATAAAGCTCTTGCTGCGTAAAATCCTCTTTGGTGGCCTCGGGTTTAAATTCAAAGTTTTCTACTGTCAATAGCCTCTTTTCAGAATCATAATCTAACTGCCCGTAGCCAAAATTCACGTCTTTTTCGATATTACTAAAAGCACCATCTTTAGAAGAAAGCTTTAACTGGGCGATAATCCATGGAATGGAATCGGTGGGCACATGCGCCAAGCCCTTTATTTGGATGGAGGTATGGAGACCTACGTCATAGGCCGCACCTGTTATTTGAAGATCAATATCTGCTACCGCTACATTTGATACAAAGATGGTGGCTTTGGGTTTGGCCACTTTAGGCCCCTCCTTATCATTCTTTTCCTTTAGGGTATTCCACAAGATGCCGCCACTCTTTACCTCAATGTTTTCAGCATTCCACTTATTGTTTTTTAAGCCGCTTTTCCAGTCTATCCCCGAAATCTCTGCTAAGTCCAAATTCCCTTGAATGGTAGACATCACCGTGTCTTTCGGAATTTTTAGATTGAAGTACACATCCGTGGCTTTAGCGCCCAATGGCCAAAAACTAATTTCTAAACTACCGATGTATATCGTATCGCTTTGATGCTTGCACAAGTGGGCTTGCAGTTTCGATTTCATGACAGGCTCCAGAGCAAAAGCCACTCCCAGCCACAGCATCAGGAAAACTACAAATAGGGCAATAAGGATTCGTTTAAGAATTTTCATGGTGACCAAGTCTCTCTCAGGTCTGTAAGGTCTGATTTTTTTACTAAAATCAAACCCTTCTGTAAACTCTGTTCGTAAAACGAAAAAACCGTCCTGTTGGTCAAAGAGAGATCAAGGCAGCACAAGCCAAGGCTATGTAGGCTCGATAGATTTTTAATCCAGTTTTTCGGTAAGTTTCTGCATTACCTTTTTGGGGCTTTTCTTATCGTACAGCACTTTGTATACTGCTTTGGCGATGGGCATTTTTACGCCTTTTTGCTCCGCAATAAGATGCACCAGATTAGCCGCATAATAACCTTCAGCCACCATATTCAGTTCAAGCTTTGCAGCATTGATGGTGTAGCCCTTACCAATCATATTTCCGAACATTCGATTGCGACTAAACTGCGAATAAGCCGTTACCAACAAATCGCCTAAATAGGCCGAGCCATTAATATCTCGCTTGATAGGATGTACGGCTTTAATAAATTTCTTCATTTCGCGGATAGCATTACTCACTAGCACGGCCTGAAAATTATCGCCATAACCCAAGCCATGATAGATACCCGCTGCCAGGGCATATATGTTTTTTAACACTGCGGCATACTCAGTACCATATATATCATCAGAAATGGAAACCTTAATAAAATCGCAGCGCATACGGCTGGCCATAAAGTTCATTTTCTCCTCATCTATACCCGCTATGGTGATGTATGACAATCGCTCAAGCGCCACCTCCTCGGCATGGCAGGGCCCGGTAATTACCCCAATATTGTTTAATGGAATAGAGTACTTTTCATTAAAAAACTCGCCTACAATTAGGTTTTCATCTGGAATGATGCCCTTAATCGCACTAAAGATTACCTTCTCAGAAATATCTACGGTAAGGGTCGCCAAGGCACTTTTGAGAAAAGCTGAAGGAACCGCAAAAACCAGATAATCGGCTTCCTGTACTATGTGATTGAGGTCCGTACTTACATCTATCTTTTCGGTCATAAGCTCTACCGAGCTTAAGTACCGCGGATTGTTATGATACTTCTTTACATGCATCACACTATCCTCATCACGCATCCACCAGCCTACATAGTCATTATTTTCGGTCAGTATTTTTACAATAGCTGTAGCCCAGCTCCCTCCACCTATTACTGCTATTTTCATAGTGTTGTTTTAGTGTAACAAAATGCCCTAAAATTTTACTTGGGCACTCATCTTTTCTCCGTCTCTTGTGTATTCTATAGTAGATTCGTCTCCTTTCTTATACTGCCCAAGTGCCTTCATATAGCTCATCATATCTACCACCTTCACATCGCCTAATTGTGTAACAATATCACCAGCTATCAGCCCGGCATTGTCTGCAGTGCGCCCTTGGGTTACCCCATCTATCCGCATCCCTTCGCCCTCGTACATATAGTCAGGCATTACGCCTAAGGTAACATTAAAACTAGGAGCCGTTCTTGACTCTTCTACTGTGGGAGTAAACATAAATTCCTTTACCGGTATACTGGCCTGTATCAATCCAAGGATGTAACGAATAACCATTTCTTCGCCCTCAAAGTTGATTTTATCTACATCATCAGTAGGCTTGTGGTAATCCATATGTGTGCCTGTAAAGAAGTGTAGGGCAGGAATATCTTTGTAATAAAAGTTGGTATGATCAGAAGGCCCAACACCACTGCTAGACCCCTTAATTCTTAAATCGCCACAAGAAAACTTTTCGCTAACCAACTCCCAGGCATCTGAGGTGCCAATACCACTTACGGCCAACAAATTATCTTCTAACCTTCCTACCATATCAAGGTTGAGCATGTATTTAAACATGTGGCTAATATTAGGCACATTGTCGGTAAAATATGCTGAGCCCAACAGTCCTTTCTCTTCGCCCGAAAAAGCAGCGAAAACATAGTTATAGGCTTTCCAGGTGCTATCACCGCTTGCAATGTTTCTGGCTAATTCTAGCATTCCCGCTACTCCACTTGCATTGTCATCTGCACCATTATGGATTTGTGGTTCGTTTGTAGCTGCCAGTGAGCCTTCGGTTCCCATTCCTAAATGATCGTAATGCGCACCTATCACAATGGTTTGCTGCGCCTTATTGTTAAGAAACCCAATCAGGTTATAAGCGTCTACCGTTTTTGGAGTTAACTGGGTACTTAGAGCCACTTTCTTTTTCTTACCTATAGACTTGGCCAAATCTTTATTACTAATAAAAATCACCGGGATACCCTTACTGTGAATAGAGGTAAACTTGGGAGAAACATCATTAGCACTTCCCTCATTATTAATAAGCACAATGGCTTTTGCCCCCTTCTTTTTGGCCAACAAAATACGCTCTCCCAGGTCGTGGTATTTCAGATACTCAGAGTGTGGGTGTATCCCATCGGGTGCCGAAATATCCATTACAAAAACCTTGTCCTTCAATTTCTTGCTCGACAATTTCTTATAATCATCGTAATCCTTTTCAGGGGCTACAATTCCATATCCTACAAAAACAGTTTCACCCTCTACCGTTTCGTTGGCTGAATATTTTGTGGGGTAAAAATCTGAGTACAGTTGATATTCATCACCTCCTACCGATAAGGTATTTCCCTTTCCGAACTGCACCTGCACCGGAATGGTAAATTTTTGTTTGTAATCATCATCCATAAATGGAACGAGATTCAACTTTTTGAATTCCTCTAAAATATACTCTGCGGCCATCATTATGCCACGCGTGCCCGGCTCTCTTCCTTTTAGCTCATCGGCTGCCAATGTGCCTATATCTTGTCTTAATCGAGTTTGTGCACCTTTTAATAATTCAGGGCAAGTTTCTTGTCCAAAACTTAAACTGCCTATTGCTAGTATTAAAAATAAAATCCTAAATCTCATCATCTCTCTTTTTTAAGGCCCCAAATATAAAGGGCATTGCGGAGCTAATCTAAACTTGGGTGCGTAAATAAATACGTGAACTATTTCGTTGAGAACTCGAGTTTAGAATATTACTTAGCATTGCTGAGCTTAGTACATTTACCAAAATTTGAGCATCTATTGTCCACTTTAAAGAAACTTGCCGGCCAAACCGCCATCTATGGATTAAGTAGCATCCTTGGCCGCTTCCTCAATTTTTTTCTTACTCCGCTACATACCGGGGTACTAAGCCAGGATGATTATGGAATAAATACCGACATCTATTCGCTTATCGCCTTTATGATGGTGATTCTCACCTTTGGTATGGAAACCACTTTTTTTAGGTTTTTCCAGCAAAAGAAAACGGAGGAAGATGGAAGGCAAATTTTTAATCATACGGTATTTCCGGTACTTGGGTTTTCACTTCTGGCCATTGTACTTAGCCTATTGTTTCTGCCGCAGGTAGCTTCTTTGCTCAAATACGAAGATCATCCTGAGTACCCTATTTACCTTGTGGTAATAGTAGCTATGGATGCCATAAGCGCGGTACCTTTTGCCAAACTTAGGGCTCAAAACCGCGCCATTAGATTTGTATCTGTGCGCATGGCACAAATTCTGGTTTTTGTTGCGCTCAACTTTTTCTTCTTTTGGCTGTGCCCGCTCTTATTAGAACATGACATTGCTACCAGCTTTGTTCAGTCTATATACTACCCTGAGCTAGGGGTTGCGTATATTTTTATTGCCAATATTATAGGTAGCGGGGTAATGCTGTTGCTATTACTTCCAGAGTTCAAAGCCTTAAGTTTTAGCCTTAGCTGGAGTTTAGAAAAACGCTATTTGGCCTATGCAGCTCCGCTTGTAATAGCAGGACTTGCAGGTATTGCCAACGAAATGGTAGATCGTCAGTTTATAAAATACCTAATGCCCAATGACAGCTACCGGGCTGAGCTAGGTGTATACGGTGCCAATTATAAAATTGCCACCTTTATGATGATGTTCATTCAGGCATTTCGATTTGCTGCTGAGCCTTTCTTTTTTGCGCAAAGCAAAGACCAAGATAAACGAGATATCTACGCACGAATACTTAAGGTATTCACCATTTTTCAGGTCATCATATTTGTAGGATTGGTGGCTTACATAGATGTTGTAAAAATCTTTATTGACGAAAAATACTGGATAGGCCTGCCGCTAGCGCCTATTTTAATTTTTGCTAACCTATTGGTGGGTATAAATCTCAACCTCAACATTTGGTACAAGCTGGAAGACAAAACCAGATTTGGAGCCTACATTACTTTTCTAGGCTTATTTTTTACAGTGGTATGCAACCTTGCTCTTATTCCTATCTACGGAATAATGGGAGCGGCCATTGCCACGGTAGTATCTTATGCCGCTATGACTATTTATGCCTATTACCTAAATCAGAAGTACTTTAAAACTCCGTATGAAACCGGCAGGATTCTATTGTATCTAGCTATATCCGTTGTGCTGGCCTATGTGTGTTTTGAATACACACGTGAGCAATATTTATTGAACACAGCCATCGTACTGGGGTACATTGGCTTACTAGCGCTATTTGAAAAAAAGGAACTAAAACAACTATTTCAAAATGTCTGATATTCTTAAAGTAAAGATCATCAACCAATCTGGGCACCCATTGCCCGAGTACAAAACTGCCTGGTCAGCTGGCATGGATTTGCGATCTGCGCATACCGAGGCTATAACCCTAAAGCCCCTAGAACGTACTCTTGTAAAAACCGGTCTTTTTATAGAATTGCCCAAAGGCTACGAAGCCCAAGTGCGCCCACGTAGCGGTATGGCGCTAAAGCATGGCCTTAGTGTACTGAATAGCCCTGGCACTATAGACGCGGACTATCGTGGTGAAATAGGTGTAATTGCCGTAAATCTTTCTAACGAAGCCTATACCATAGAAGCCGGTGAGCGCATTGCCCAAATAGTAATAGCCAAGCACGAGCAAATAACTTGGCAACCTGTAGAAAAACTTGAGGATACCACGAGAGGTGAAGGTGGGTTTGGGAGTACTGGGAAGTAGGTATTTCACACTTTTAGCCAATAACTTTGAACCTTCCAAAACATATACATCGCGCAGGGCTTGTTAGCCTAATAATCCTAACCTTAGGAATGGTGTTGCGCTTGGTGGTGTATTCTCAAAATCGCTCCTTGATTATAGATGAAGCCAATTTGGCGAGGAATATCGTAGAGAAAGACTATTCAGAGTTTTTTGCACCTCTAGATTATGAACAATATGCACCACCCCTATTTTCTGTAGTAAGTAAAATATCGGTTGATTTTTTTGGTGTTAATGAATTGGCGCTAAAACTCACCGCGTTGCTAGGGGGCTGTTTGTCATTAATTCTGCTATACTTCATCTCCCGAAAATTAATTCATAACCGAGTAAGTGTTTGGTATATTCTTGGGCTCTGGGCCTTTTCTGCGATGGCTGTTCGCTACAGCACCGAATTCAAACAATACGGATTGGACGCAGCTATTTGTTTACTCTTTATACTTTGGGCATACCAAATTACTACTCGAAAAAACCCAACCAAGCAGTTAGTTTGGTTGGGCCTAACTGGCAGTATTTGCATCTGGCTAAGCATGCCCTTAATTTTTGTTTTAGCCGCTATTGGCCTTTTGTTTTTACATAAGGCCTGGTACAAAAAGGAACTAAACATCACTCTGGTACTTAGCATAGGAGCCGTGTGGTTGGGTAGTTTTGGTATTTACTACTTCAGTATACTTCACACAGATGCCAATAGTGATTACCTTCAGAATTACCATCAAATGTTCTTTTTCAACTTCTTTCCTACATCGGGTCAGCAGCTCTCCGATAGTTGGGATTTGCTCGTGGGCATGTTCCGTACCATTACTGACCAAACTATTATCTCCATTGTATGGGCCATGCTCACATTTAGCTTAGGCAGCTACTTTCTCATAAAAGAGAAAAAGGAATTTGCCACACTTCTCTTATTACCCATTCTATTTAGCCTTTTAGCTTCGCATTTGCAGCTCTACTCCCTAATTCCCAGGTTAATTCTTTTTCTTGTTCCTATTTTTTTATTGGTAATGGGCTTTGGTATTTCTAAGCTATGGCTAAAGTCTAATTTGATTGTTAAGATCCTTCTTATTCTGCCTATGCTTGTCTCACTCGTAAATGCCAATGGTTACAAGTATTTCTTTACTAAAATGGAATTTGAAGACAGTAAAGGGGTGATGGCCTATTTAGAGGATCACCGTACAAATGATGAGTTGATATTTGTACAACACGAAGGAGTTCCGGCCTTTTATTTTTACAACCATCTTCACGAAAATTCTTTTGGTTTTAAAAACTACCATTTGGGCCATTGGCAAGAAAATTTTGAAACAAAACTTCGTGAAAAAGTGTCAAAATCTGATACGGATTCCTTTTGGTTATTCCTTGCACATACCTTCCCGCAGGAAAAAATAGCCGCCTATCTTCATAGCACCGAAAAAATAGCAGACAAAAAAGTCTCTTTTCAGAGGACTGGAGCCTCTACTTTTCAATTTGAAGCAAAATAAAATTGCTGAGCCAACAGTTTGAAAATCATTTTATAAGAACCCAAGTAAGATTGCCTGACAAAATTTGCCTTACATTTTTTTACCCTTGACCCAATAATTTATTGCTTTTTCTGTTTTTTGAAGTATAATTGTTCCTACATACTATTACCTTTTTTTGTACATGAAACTATTTGATTTTCTAAGATTCAATAAAAACTCTAATGGGTCTGCAAAATCATTCCACACCATTTCTGATCTGTTTCAATTTAATCTCGATGAGATTAACGAAAGTGAATTCACGAAAAAACCCGTTAACACAAGCCAAACAGTAGGCGTGCACACACATTTGGAATTATCACTATTTCCAAAAGAACGAGGACTTTTTGATAAACTTGAAATAAAAAAGCTTACATCTAACAAGTATGAAAATTTCATTTTCTCCAAGTTGAATTTCAAGAGAGGTGACATTGCTAAAGTTAAATTATTGGTAAATGATTTAGTTACTCTATTGGGAATAGACAGCACTAATGCCGGTAAGTTTAAAAGCGATGATATTCTCGATTTGAAGAGCGACTACTGGACTGGTAGGTCATGGATAGAAAATAAATTTGACACGCCTATTACGCTAGGCTTTGATTCGGAAACCGGTCTTACTTTAGTTATTTCCCGAAGAAAATTAGCCAAGACTCAAGTTTCTACCCATTTAGGCTAAATCCACAAAGTACATTGTAATTTCTCCTTTGCCCTTAGCCTGCACTTTTCCTCTGCACTGAAACTTAAATTGCGGATCGCGCTTAAGGAGCTCGTAGGTGGCTTCGCTAATATTTACACGCCCAGCTTCACCAGTATTCTCAAGCCTGCTTGCGGTATTTACGGTGTCGCCCCACACATCGTACTGAAACTTCTTTACCCCCACTATTCCGGCTACTATAGGCCCGGTATGAATTCCGAGACGCATTTCAAAGGCGGTTTTGTTTTCACTTTTCCTCACTATTCTGCGGGCTTCCATAAATCTTTGCATCTCAAGTGCCGCTAGCACAGTATTTTTTACAGAATCATCGCTAGGTTTTGGCAGACCTCCAGCGGCCATATAGGAGTCGCCAATTGTTTTAATCTTTTCTACTCTATACTTTTCTACTATCTCATCAAAACCTTTGAAGGAATAATTCAATTCCTCTACCAGCTCTTCTATACTCATCAACTCGGCTGCCTTGGTAAAATCTATCAAATCGGTAAAAAGTATAGAGACCTGATTGTACTGATGCGCCTTAGCCTTTCCTGTGTCTTTTAATTCTTGAGCAATCTCCTGAGGTAAGATATTGAGCAGCAGCTCATCTGACCTTTTTTGAGCCTCCAGTATTTGCCTATTCTTTGAGGCTAGAATATTTCTATTCTTCCTAATAGCCAAAAAACTATAGCCAAAAACTCCTGCTATAAGAGCCAAGATTAAAATACCTGCAAAAAGCACGTACTGGTTTCGCTTGTACTTTAGTTTCTCTACCTCGGCATTTAGCTTTTCGAGGGTTAGTGATTTTATCTCGCTCGATTTTCTCTCCGATTCATACTTCTCTTCCAGCTCAGCCACCGCCTCATACTTTTGACTGTCGAAAAGGGAATCTTTTAAAGCAAATGATTCCCACAGGTCACTATAGGCTTTCTCATATTCTCCCATCCAGGTATACACAAAGGCCCTATTTTGAAGAAATGACTGAAGGTCGGCTAAGTTTTTTGTGAATTGGGCATAGTACACGGCCGAATCCATATACACCATTACCTCATCTACGTTTTGACTAAGACCTGCGAGATTGTTGTACAGCAATCCAATATCTTCATTGGCCTTTCTCTCTTTTGCAATATTCAAAGCTCTTAATAGCTGATCTTGGGCTAACTCTACCGAATCGTTGATGGCATATACAGTCCCCCTATTTATTAGTACCATCTGCTTCATGTCAGTGATACCATACTTTTCAGCTAACTCATAAGCAGAATCTAATAAGGGTATGGCCGTTTTCAAATCGTTTTTATTGGCTCCCAGGCTTAGATAGGCACTTACTACTATTTTCTTATTTACCCAACTAGGGTCGTACATATCAATGGTTAACCAGCACAAGGAATCTGCCTTTTCATAGTCTGTAAGCTTGAGGTACACATCTATTTGGCTACGATATATATAGGCCAACACCTCATTTCCACACTGGTTTTTTTCGAACAGCTTTTTGGCTTTCAAAATACATTTTGAGGCCTCTTCGTAATTCAAGTCCTTTTTGAGATAACCCGATTTATAGGTAAGGCTCAAAATCTCTTTGCAGGCCAAACCTTCCTTTTGATAAAAAGCAATAAGTACATCGCATGCCTGGCTTAACGAATCAACTTTGCGATTATCAGCATTCTCCAAACTATCTAATGCTCTATTAGCCTCCTCAAGGCTCATCTGGGGGCTTACCTGTGAAAAGCCAATATATACAGTGCCTACCAGAAGCCATGTAAAAAGAAGTCGCATCATTTAGGGTTCCTAAAAAAATTATGAAATAAAAGCGGGGCTTATCACTACCATTACTAGTAACCCGATGACTGGGGGTCATCATTACCACTCCCTACTCTCTTTACAAAAACCCACTTTTGCTTAGGTGCATTTTCAGTGCTTTTATTTTGAAACAACACCTCCATGCCTTCATCAGCTCCTATAGTCATGCGCAGGTTACTGTCTAATTCATTGCATATTCTGTAGCTCTCATCTTCGCCACTGGTAGGTTTTAACAAAAAATAATTGGGTTGCGAAACATCGGCAAGGGCCACCCAAAACTCTTCTCCATTAGGAGCTACCTGCTCTTGGTTATTTATGTAATTGGCCTGGCCTTCGGGTTGAAACCCGTATTTTTTGCCATCTGAGCCATGATCGAGTATGGCTTTAAATACGCCTTTATCTTTATCGGGTTGTGGCCCTCCCACCAGAATACTTTCTCCTACTGTAATAAGGTATCGGCAATTTTCTTCGCCAATCCCAATGGATCCTTTGATATAATAATTTCCTTGATCCTCTAAAAAATTGCTCATGTGAATTGTTGTTAAGGTTTGATACTATTTGATGCCTTTAAAACTAATCAAATAATTATTGTTGGAACAGCAATGACTCAAGTCTTTAGCAAAATCCGATTAAGAAAAACAGTGAAAATCAGTATTGTGTGATTTTTCAATCAACTACTAGCCGAGGTGCAAACAAAAAAAGTGAAGATTCCTTATCTTTTACGCAACCTAATTAACAAATGACATAACCAATGAGTGATGTAAGTAAAAAACAAGCCGCCAGACCAAAGCAAAAACTGGCTAGTGGAACCGAAAATAAAAACGGTGAGTCTAAAACCGATTTGGCCTTAAGCCAATTTAACGAATGGGTAAAATCTTCGGAAATAAAAAATCTACATGTGCTAAGTGCTGGATTAAAAAAATCACGAGCCCTATTTGCTAATACTATAGCCAAACAAAAAGGTGCAGAGTTACATCATGTTTTGCTTGCTGACCTAAAGGGAAAATACATTGGTGAAACGGAAAAAAATTTAGAAAAGCTTTTCTACCAAGCCGAAAAACTATCGTGGATTCTGTTCTTTGATGAGGCTGATGCTTTGTTCGGAAAGCGGACATCTGTTAAAGATGCTCACGATAAATTTAGCAATGAAGAAGTTTCGTATCTGTTGCGCAAAATACAACTCCACCCAGGCTTGATACTGGTAGGTGTAGATGTAAAAACTAATCTTGATGAACGCCTTTGCAAAATTTTTCACCTGTGTGTGGAAGTGTAACACTTCCTTTTTTCTCAGCCCTTGATTTGATATCAACTCATCACAAACTCTCTGAAATTGTTTCGGTCAATGATTTTAGCCTCGGTATTATAGGTTTCCATAAAAGGTTTGGGAGTCTTTATTTTGCGCTTGGTTTTCCATTTAAACTCAAAGGCTGAAAGATTTCCTGACTCCTCTTCCACAAAATCAATTTCTTGCTGCCTTACCGTACGCCAAAAATACATTTTGGCTAAACTGCGGTTGTAGGCATTTTGCTTTAATCGTTCTGCCACCAAAAAATTTTCCCAAAGGACACCTTGGTCTTGCCGTAAATCAAGGTTGGTAAAGTTTCCTATTACCATATTCCTCACGCCTACATCATAAAAGTAGATTTTACGGCTCATCTTATTTCCTAATTTATCTTCAAGAATGTTATAGATCCTGCGGGAATACATAGATATGTGTTTGTTCGGTGATTGTATTCACCAAATATACACTCACTTCTGCTTTTGTATCACAATCGCTAAAGGACGGAATGTGTGCTTGCTTGAGGGAAGACAGTTAAATAGGAGAGCTAGCATAAAAAGAGATTTTAAGCCAAAAAAATCAATGTTTAGTGTTAGATGCCTACACGACTGAGATAAGAAGCAAGGCACCGAAGGCAACGATGGCTCATCTCCAATCCCCAAGCTATTTCCTTTGAAATCCAAGCCTTAGGGTTATTTTTGCGCCTTTTATTCCTAACCAGAAAAAAGCATAGATGAAAATAATCGTTCCTATGGCTGGCCGCGGTAGCCGCCTACGCCCACATACCCTCACTATTCCTAAGCCTCTTATTCCTATTGTTGGCAAGCCTATCGTGCAACGATTGGTAGAAGATATTGTAAAAGTAGCCGGGCAACCGGTAGATGAAATTGCTTTTATCATTGGCGATTTTGGAAAAGAAACAGAGGAGCAGTTAAAAGGTATAGCACAAGGGCTTGGGGCCAAGGGTTCTATTTATCATCAGGATCAACCCCTAGGAACGGCTCATGCCATATTGTGTGCTGGCCAATCTATAACTGGTAATGTGGTAGTAGCTTTTGCTGATACCTTATTCAGAGCTGACTTTACGCTCAACAATGAAACCGATGGTGTAATCTGGACCAAGCGCGTAGAAGACCCTAGCGCCTTTGGCGTAGTAAAAAAAGATGCTGACGGCTATATCACCGATTTCATAGAAAAACCAGAAACTTTTGTTTCGGATGAAGCTATAATTGGTATCTACTATTTTAAAGATGGTGACTTTTTGAAGAGCGAATTACAATATCTGCTCGATAATGACATTAAGGATAAAGGCGAATACCAGCTAACCAATGCCCTTGAGAATATGAAGAGTAAAGGGAGCAAGTTTACCAGTGGTACTGTAAACGAGTGGATGGACTGTGGAAACAAAGACGTAACGGTAGAAACCAATGGCAAGGTCCTTGGTTTTATCCAAAACGATGAGCAACTTATCAGCCCAAAGGCCACTATAGAAAATTCTGAAATTATAGAACCCTGCTTTATAGCCGAAGGTGCCGTAATTAAGAACAGTAAAATTGGTCCGTTGGTGAGCGTGGGTAGCAATACTGTGATAAACAACAGTAGCATTGATAATAGCATTATTCAAAATGAAAGTGAGATAAACAATGCGCAGCTGAGCAACTCCATGATTGGAAACAAAGCATTTTTTGATGGCAAATTCACATCCGTTAGCATTGGCGATTACTGCAGGCTTGACTAAATCAATAGTACTTGCCTTCGCGCTATTTTTCACCATTCCTGGTTTTGTGTTTGCACAAAATACAGGAGACCCGCTATCGGCTAATGAAAGACGAAAATTCAACGAAGGTTTTTTCCTGGCACAAAAAGAAAAGAACCTGGGAAACACAGAAAAAGCCCTTCACTACTTCTTAGAGCTGTACCGTTTAAATCCTACAAACGCCACTGTTTGTTTTGAGTTGGCTCAATTATATGGCAATGAAAACAGAGGCGCGGAGGCTATCATGTATGCCGAAGAAGCCGTAGCAATAGACCCGACAAATAAGTGGTTTCAAATGCTGCTAGCCTCAGTGTACGGAAACTTTGGTGAACCAGAAAAAAAGATGACAACGCTGGAGAACCTTGTAGCCTTAGAACCCAAAAACCCTGACTACAAATTTGAACTGGCCAAAAGCTATTTCTTGAATGACTTTCCGGATAAAGCCCTGGACGAACTAGATGAATTGGAAGAACTCATTGGAATCAATGAAGAGATAACCAACCAAAAGAAAAATATCTACCTACAGCAAAACAACCTAAAAGGGGCTGTAGCCGAAATAGAAAAACTAATAGCAGCCTATCCTTCCAATTTAGATTTTTATGGAACATTAGCGCAGCTTTACATGGTAAATGGTGAGGAAAAGAAAAGCCTGGAGGTGTATGACCAAATGATAGCTCTTGACTCTGCCGATCCACGTCCGCACCTTGATTTGGCGCAATATTATCAGGAGCAGGGTAATTATGAAAAATCTATGGCCCACTTAAAAGTAGCTATGCAAAGCCCCAATTTGGACATAAATAAAAAAGTGGCTGTTCTGCTTACCCTATTTCAAGCCTCGGCTCAGGATACTGTGCTAAAGGCCGAGGCCTTTGTTATGTTGGAAACCGTAATAGAGCAAAACCCCAACGACCCTAAAGCTTACTCCCTATATGGTGATTTTTTGAGTAGAGATAAAAAGGATGCCGAAGCGCTAAAAATGTATAAAAAAGCGGTTTCTCTTGAAGGTGGAAGCCTGTATGAAATATGGCATCAAATCTTATTGATAGAGATACAATCTAGGATGTACGATAGCCTAGTAGTAGATGGCCCCGAAGCAGTAGACCTTTTCCCCAACCAGCCCTTTCCGTATTTTTTTACAGGTATCGGCTTTAGCCTAAAAGGTGAATTGCAAGAAGCCGCAGCATATCTTGAAACAGGGGTAAACTATGTGATTGGCAACCCTGGGCTTAAGCAACAGTTTTACAGTCAGCTTGCAGATATTTATCACCGAATGGAGGAGCACAAGAAAAGTGATAGCTACTTTGACAAGGCCCTGGCGCTAAACCCCAATGACGCTATGATGCTTAATAACTATGCTTACTACTTATCTGTGCGCGGAGAAGAACTGGAAAAGGCTTTGAAAATGACGATAAAAAGTAATAGCATTGAGCAAAACAATGCCACTTTTATGGACACATGGGCGTGGGTGCTTTATCAAAAAGGAGACTATGAAGAAGCGCTTTCCAAAATAAAAGAGGTAATGGAACTAGGCGGTGATAAATTTGGCGAAGTGGTAGAACATTATGGTGACATCTTGTATAAAAACGGTTTTGCCGAAGAAGCGGTAGAACAATGGAAAAAAGCCAAAGCCCTGGGTGAAACTACAGATATGATTGATCAAAAAATAAGTCAAGGAAAAATTGTTGAATAAACTCATCCCCTTTTTTTTACTACTTATTTTAATAAGTAGTTGTGGTGTTTTCAAAAAGAAGTCTGTGGAGGGGCAGGCACCCGCTATTAAGCAAAAGGACTTGGTTCAAAGAATGGAAGCAGCCCAAAACCAATTTGAAACGCTGCGATTGGTTGGCAACGCAAAATACAATAAGGGAGGCACCTCACAGTCGTTCAAACTAGAGATACGGATACAGCACGATAAGCTAGTGTGGGTAGATATTGCTGACCCTATCCTAGGAATTAAAATTGCACGGGCGGTAGTTTATCCTGATAGTGTAGCTTTTATAAATCGATTGGAAAAAGAATATTTAACAGGGAAAACCCAAGACCTTCAAAAACAGGTGGGTATTTCTTTTGGATTTAATGAATTACAATCCATTCTCAGTGCCAATCTTCTGTTTGAATTATCTAAGCAGTTTGAGCTTTATTACAAAGACGCCTCCTATCTTCTTAGCGATTTTGACCCTACACCGCTAACTGATGCCAATCAGGCCAATCGCAATTTGAGCCAAACGGTTTTTAAGCAAATTTGGGTGGAACCATCTTCTGCCAAGCCAAGCCTACAAACCATGAAGGAACCTGCCCTTGGAAAAATTTACAGTGTGGCCTATCAAAATCTTACTAGCGAAAATGGCCTTGTATTTCCAAAATCATTTGAGATAGAATACCTGGATGGCGGAGAAAACCTGACCTTTACCTACGACATTAAGCGTGTTGAAACAAACACCGTGAATCTAAATTTCCCTTTTAATATTCCTTCGGATTATGACAAGCTTCCTTAAGAGAATATTAGTACTTACGCTGCTATCGTTTTCGCTGATAGGCTATGCACAGCCTGATGACCGCAAGAACAAGCTTGAACAGCAGAAAGTAAAGCTGCAGGATGAAATTGATTTGGCAAACCGAATTTTGGAGGAAACTCAGCAAACAAGAGAATCTTCTGTAAGCAATGTACAAACGGTAGATCAAAAGCTTCGCTTACGAAAGAGCTTAATCGCTACCCTCGATCGTGAAACAGAACTTATTACAGCAGAAATAGAAGAAGCGCAATCGGAAATTGACACCCTAACCGCACAAATAGAGCGACTGAAAGATGATTATGCAAAAATGATTCGTAAGGCAAGAAATAGTAGCAACAGTTATAATCGCTTGCTTTTTATTCTTTCCTCTCGCGATTTTAATCAAGCTATCAGGCGTTTGGAGTACCTAAAACAGATAAGTGAATTTAGACGCAGACAGGTTGAGGAAATCAAATTCAAAGAATTGGAGCTAAATGCCAGGCTTAAAGACCTAAACGAACAAAAAGAAAAGAAGGAGGCCCTGCGTGCTCAAATGGCCAGAGAAGAAGCTAAACTGCTGGAAGAAAAACGAGAACAAGAAAGGTCTATAGCTGAGCTTCAGAAGAAAGAAAGTGATATTACCAAAGAGCTAAAAGAAAAAACAAAACAGGCTAAAAAGCTTGAAAATGAAATTCAGCGAATAATTGCCAGCGAAATACGTAAGGCCAAGGACAAGGCTATCCGTCAGAATATAGAAAACGAGGCCAAGCGCGTGGGGCTTGTACCTGGTAAAGACTTTGCAGGTAGAACTTCAAACAAAGAGCTAGAAAAGCTTATTGAAAAGAAAAAAGCAGAACTAAGGGCTGCCAACAAAACAGTTGAAGCTCCTTCGGCCCCAGCCACATCTTATGGCCTAACGCCCGAAGCCAGTAAATTGGCCGCCAGTTTTGCTGCAAACAAAAGTCGTATGCCTTGGCCTGTAGAGCGAGGCTTGGTGGTGTCATCCTTTGGTCCACAGCGCCATCCGGTTGCCAAGAGTGTTATCATGAACAACAATGGAATTGATATTGCCACCGAAAAGGGTAGTAAAGCTCGTGCCACTTACGAGGGTGAAGTAATTCGTGTAATTAGAATTCCGGGTAGTAATCTTGCCATTATGGTGAATCATGGAAACTACTATACCATTTACAGCAATATTTCAGAATCGTATGTAAAGGCAGGTGACAAGGTAGGTGCCAAACAAGACTTAGGCCTTATCCATACCGATGCTGCCGATGGTAAAACTATACTCCACTTCGAGCTGTGGAAGGACAATCAGATGCTAGACCCCGCTCCTTGGTTGGCGGGTACCTAATTCAAAATTTTTCTTTTTTCCACATTTTTCATTTTAACTAATCCACAAGTTAACACCACTGCAAGCCTAGCTTTATTTCCTAACTTTGCAGCCAAAATAAATTACTTTTTTATGAGTCTTGCATCTGTGTTATTGGGTATGATTGGGCCATGGCAAATAGTGCTTATTGTGGCAGCGATTCTACTATTGTTTGGTGGTCGTAAAATTCCTGAGCTTATGCGTGGCCTTGGTGGCGGTGTTAAGGAATTCAAAAATGCCATAAAAGAAGACGAAAAGGAAGAGTCTTCAAAAGAAAAGAAGTAATTCCCCTCCCTATAAATCTTGATTGTTAATGGAATTTAATAGCCTTTCTGAGATTCAGGAAAAACTTGGCAATGGTGAAACTACATGTGTAGACCTAGTGCAGCAATATGTAAATCGTATTGAGGAGCAAAAGCATCTAAATGCCTTTGTAGAAGTATTTGCTGATGAAGCTATAGAAACCGCTCAATCAATTGACCAAAAACTAAAAGACGGAACTGCCGGAAAACTAGCAGGGATGGTCATCGGAATCAAAGACAATCTTTGTTTTCGCAATCATGGACTTACGGGTTCTTCCAAGATATTAGAAGGTTTTGAGTCCATTTTTACAGCTACGGCTGTACAACGTTTACTTGACGAAGATGCCATCATTATTGGCCGTTTAAGCTGCGATGAGTTTGCTATGGGTTCATCCAATGAATTCTCCGTTTACGGACCAGTTCTCAATCCTCATGATACCAGCAGAGTGCCCGGAGGTTCATCTGGTGGAAGTGCAGTAGCAGTAGCGGCTAATCTTTGTCAAGCCACTTTGGGTAGTGATACCGGAGGCAGTATTCGCCAGCCAGCCAGCTTTTGCGGAGTAGTTGGTTTTAAGCCAACTTACGGACGCATTTCTCGCCATGGGCTTATGGCTTATGCTTCATCTTTCGATCAAATAGGTCCTTTTACCAAAAGCGTGGAAGACGCTGCAATACTGTATGAGGTAATGGCGGGTCAAGATGAATTTGACAGCACGCTTTCGCGTAAAGAAGTTGAGCCAATAGAACTAACTAAAAACTCAACTAAAAAATTAAAGATTGGCTATATCCAGGAGTGCTTGGATAATGAAAAACTAGATACCGAAATAGGGCAAGAAGTCCTAAACCTGATTGAAAAACTAAAATCAGAGGGGCATACATTAGAGCCTGTTAATTCTCCTTATTTAGATTATTTGGTACCTACATACTACGTGCTTACCACAGCAGAGGCTTCATCTAACTTAGCCCGCTATGATGGCATTCATATGGGATATCGTAGCCCAAATGCTACCGACCTGGAATCTACCTATAAGCTCTCTCGTACCGAAGGCTTTGGCACTGAAGTAAAGCGTAGAATTCTTTTAGGAACCTTTGTATTAAGTAGCGGATACTACGATGCTTATTATGGTCAAGCCCAAAAAGCCAGAAGGCTTATAAAAGAACAAACGGAGCAAGTATTTAAAGATTACGATTTAATCCTTTCGCCTACTACACCCGGAACTGCCTTTGAAATTGGAAGGGAAAAATCCGACCCTACGGTAATGTATCTCGAGGATATCTTTACGGTACAAGCCAATATTTGCGGCATACCTGCCGTTTCACTACCATTGGCTAAGCACAGCAATGGCATGCCATTTGGAATACAACTTATGGCTCCTGCTTTTGCCGAAAAAGAGTTGTTGCAGTTTGCCAGTCGTCTAATGAACAATTAAGCGTTGAAAAGTAGAATTCTGCAACAATTATTGCTGAATTATATTTTTTAAGATTTGATTTGTTGTAGAAAAAGTGATACTCATAGCATTTAATACCGAATACTTGCCTTGATATCTGACGGCAAAACAAGCTGACCAAGGCCTTTGTTATTCAGCAAATTAATTTGCAGAGAGCTGTAAATCAACAATTTGTTTTTTACTTTTGATATTATTGAACCCTAATAAAACTCACTCACATTGACCACACTTCACAAATTCAGCATCCTTTTTGCGCTGCTTTGCTCAAGCACTGCTTATGCAAACACCTTGCAGTCTGACCCTGTAATAGACAGTACCGAAAAGGAAAAACCTCTTGACCTTTCAAGCATCAATTTAGAGAACGACCCATTTGTGGCTCGACTTGATAGCTTGATCAACATCAATTTCTTTTTTGATGATTCGGCAATGGCCTCCACTACCGAGTTTCAGGTAAATGAAGAAGACACGGCTTTTTTGGCACCCAGCTTTAGCGATGAAATCTATAAAGCACGTTTGAGTACCCTTAATGATGCCACGCCTTTTGAACTTGATTTTACCCCTGAGGTGAAAAGGTATATAGACGTGTATAGCCTAAAAAGACGGGAACAAGTAAGCCGAATGCTCGGGTTGTCGCAATATTACTTCCCCATGTTTGAAGAAGCACTGGATAAATACGGAATGCCTTTGGAATTAAAATATTTAGCCATTGTAGAATCAGCACTAAACCCAATGGCTAGAAGCCGCGTGGGAGCTACAGGCTTATGGCAATTTATGTATGCCACTGGCAAAATTCAGGGACTAACTGTAACCTCATACATAGATGAGCGTAGCGATCCTATTAAATCTACCGATGCGGCATGCCGCTATTTGGCCAAGCTATATAGCATATTCGGAGATTGGAACTTGGCTTTAGCAGCCTACAATTCGGGTCCGGGAAATGTGAATAAAGCCATAAGAAGGTCGGGTGGAAAAAGAAACTATTGGGAAATTCGCCCCTACCTTCCCCGCGAAACAGCCGGATACGTTCCAGCTTTTATTGCCGTAAATTATATTATGAATTATGCGGAAGAACACTACATCTACCCATCGCAGGCAAAACCCTCTTACTTTAGTACGGATACCATTTCTATCAAAGAAAAAATAAGTTTTGATCAGATTGCAAGCCTTTTAGATATCAGTGTGGAGGAATTAGAGTTTTTAAACCCCGCCTACCGATATAAGATTATTCCAAAAAATGAGAAAAAGCCATATAGCCTAATTCTACCCACACACACCATGGGTATGTTTGCAGCTTATGAAGATTCTATTTATGCTTTAGCAGCTAAAGATTTTGAAAAAAATGAGCCTGCAAATATTCCTGCTCAAGTTGCGATGGATACTAAAACCTATCACAAAGTGCAAAGCGGTGAGGTACTTGGTACCATAGCTGAAAAATATGGAGTATCGGTATCTAGCTTAAAAAGGTGGAATGGCCTAAGAGGTAACACTATTAGGGTAGGGCAACGCTTGACTGTATACCCTCGAAAAATGCCTACTACGGCCTCAGCACCTCAGCCTACAGAAAAGGCCAAAGATGAAAACGGCACCTATCTGACGCACAAGGTGCAAAGCGGTGAATCTTTTTACAGCATCGCAAAAAAATACCCCGGCATTTCGGCTCAAAACATAATGGATTGGAACAAAGTGACTAATGCAAAAAGCCTTAAAGCAGGCATGCAATTAAAAATTTACAATCAAGGTTAATGGTAAGACCCCTCGCATTTCTTCTCAGTTCTTTATTCTTCTTAGTTTCTTGTAATCAAAACGAGCTTGGAAAGGCTATGGCTGATGAAACCACATTGCCTAGCAGCAATGGTGGAAGATTAGACGTAATAGTGGTAGCCGAAGAATCTCTTTGGCAAGACAAAGCGGGTGAGGTTTTCAGAAAATACTTTGCCCGAAGTCAAGATGGACTTCCGCAATCTGAGGCTATCCTAAGTTTAAAGCAGGTTACACCAAAACAGTTTAATAACTTATTGCAAAGAGCCCGAAACGTCATCATACTGAACATTGGCCCCGAAAAGGTTGTCAATGAGCAAAATCAATATGCTAAACCACAGCGCTATATTACGCTCTCAGCCCCTAACCAAGATACCTTAGCTGACCTGATTAAAAAAGAGCATGAACATCTAATTAGTGACATTCATGATGGGGAAATGTATTATTTGCAAAAAAGGGTAACCGCCAAGTGGCAAAAAAACTCGAGCACCCTAGAAAAACGTGGCGTTAGTATGAAAATTCCACCTGGTTTTGAACGCACGGTTGAACAACCTGATTTGCTGGTATTTTGGAACAAAACTTTGAAAACACAGCAGGGAATTATTATTCACTTTGAGCCAATACCTGATGAGGAAATGGCCATTGGGTCTCGCATTATCCCTTTGCGCGACAGCCTTACACAACTTCATGTGCCAGGCGATAATGATGGGAGCTACATGATAGTAGAAGATTATATCCCGCCTGTGTTTACCAACATGACTATTGACGATCAGTTTGCCATAGAAACACGCGGGCTATGGCGTACAGAGGGTGATTTTATGGGTGGTGCTTTTATTAGCTATACCATTTACGATGAAATTCACCATCAAAAAATTACGCTTGATGCATTCCTATACGCCCCCGAGGTGAACAAACGCAACTTTGTTTTAGAACTAGAGGCCATCCTCCGCACGATCGAAATTAAGGATTAACTAAACAAGGTTTTAAGAACATCCAACGATCGGAGGTTTCCAAAATCATTGAGGTGTAAACGGTAATACTCCAAAACTTCTTTTAATAAGATTTCTCTGCTTTGCTTACTCATTTTAAAGTGAGCAAGGTTCTCATGTGTGAGTCCCTGCAGTGCTTTCCAGTTTTCTATATTTTCGGCCTTAATAAAGTGTAAGTGTGGTGGTTCACTGGTGCTATATATACCATTTTGCAAATCAAAATACGTAGCGCCCTCCTTTGCCGGCTCAGGCCTAAAGCCTAAGTGATAACTTAATTCCATCATAAAGTAGAGGTGGAAATTGCCCAAGCCTTCCTCCAAAACATCTAAATACAAGATGGACTTTGAAAGAAAATCAAAGAGTTGAAAATTAGTTTCCTCTTCCTTAAGAACATGGCTTAAAAACTCCGCCAGGAACATTGCCAAACCGCTTTTTATCGGATTGTAAAAAATAGAATCATAAGCTTGGTATACCGAGGCCTCCTTTATACGCTTGAGCTCACTTTTGCCTTTATCATAGTATACCAGTTGTAATTGACTCAATGGCTGAATCAGAGCTGGACGTAATGGCCCTTTTTTAGTTTGTAAGCCACCCGAAATAAAACTCTTAAGCCCTTGTTCTCGTGTGTAAGCCTTTACTATCACACTACTATCTCCGTACTTTACACAGCTTAGTACCAGCGCTGGAGATTTTTGGAGCATTTGTTACTTAATAATTAGAATTTTGGTAACCGCTGTAGCTGTGCCGTCATCATTGGTGATAAAAGCCAGGTATACCCCCGATTGCATTTTTTCACCATTAAAACTCCTTCCACTCCAAATTGCCTGTCCTCCCTCGGCTATTGTTTCGTACACAATGTTTCCCTCTATGTCGGTAATTTTTACCTGAGCATTAGTTACCAGCCCTCTTATTAATATGGGGCCATTATAATCTGGATATACTGGATTGGGATAAGCAAATACATCTGTATGCGACTCTACACCCTCAGTAGCTCCTCCCTGAAAAGAAACGATACCTTGGTCAGTAGCAAAATATACCATACCTGTTACGTCATCTATTTCAATATCCAATACATTGTTGCTAGGTAGTGGGCTGTTGTTTTTATTAAAATTAAAAATTTGTTCCTTACCATTTTCAGAAGTATAAAACACACCACTCACAGCTGTGGCAAACCACTTCTTATTACTTCCGTCCACCTCAATATCATTTATTTGCTCCGAGCCTAGCACGCGCTCACCATTGCCATCGCCATCTTCATCTATTACTATTATTTGAGCATCATAGTTTCTTTCCTCTTCAAAAATATTTTGAGGACTGTACAATACTGCCATTCCTTCGTCAGTGCCAATCCAAATTTCACCATCCTGATCTTCAGCAAAAGATAAAACCCGCTCACTTGGTAAATTTCCGGAGCCTTCTGATGAGCTTAATTTTTTGGGAATAAAAGTAGTTTCATTCACCACATTTACTACGGCCACACCGCCACCTCGCATTTGTATCCATATTTGGTCCTGACTGGTATAGAGTATACTTTTTATTTCGGCATTACTAGGTACTACCGATCCTAATGAAAAACACTCAACAGTACCATCTGGCCTCAATACACATAGTGGTTTCTCTGTTCTACT
>JAUICR010000012.1 GCA_030427785.1 Bacteroidia bacterium
CTAGCTAAGACAATCCATAGCCCAAATAGCATCAATACAAAAAAAGAGAAATTGAAATTTACAGGTCAAAACAGTGAGTATATAGAGATCGTTGACATTGATAGCTCAAATGCTAATCTACTGAATGAGGCTAAGCAAAGTGAGCTGTGTATGCTGTGGATTAAAAGCGATGGTGCTAAAATAAATATAGACGCTATTGACTATGTTTTCAATACCAACCACATTATTAGCCTTACCGAGTTCCACGCTATAAGGATGGATGAAATAGGAAAAGCCACCTTAATTAAATGGAACAGATCTTTTTACTGTGTGGTAGATCATGATAGCGAAGTAGGCTGCAAAGGCATACTATACTATGGTGCCTCTACCGTTCCTATTATAAAACTTGACGAAAAGCATGTAGATATCTTAAGCACCCTTTTTAAGATGCTGTATATAGAAATGCAGATGAGGGACAACCTGCAATTGGAGATGTTGCAGATGATGCTAAAACGACTTCTTATATTATGCACCCGCATATATAAAGACCAAAACATAGCCGCAACACTACGCACCCAAAGTATCGATACCATTAGGGAGTACAATTACCTGGTAGAACAACACTTCAAAACAAAGCACACGGTAAAAGAGTATGCCGCCTTGTTGTTTAAATCTCCAAAAACACTTTCCAACCTCTTTAATAAATACGGCACGACCACACCTCAGCAGTTTATTCAAAATAGACTAATGCTGGAGGCTAGGCGCCTACTACGCTATACCGACAGGCCTATTTCGGAAATTGGATTTGAATTGGGTTTTTCTGACATACAGGCCTTTAGCCGATTTTTTAGTAAACAAGAAGGGATTTCTCCACAAAAATTTCGTAATAGGGAAATTTTGCCAACTAAGTAGGTAGTTTTGATTAGCCCTACAGGCCTTTACCACAATACATTTGCACTGTTAATAATTTATGAATCATTAAAAACAGTACAATATGAAAAATGTAACTAAGATTTCGGTTCCCGCTAAGAAGGATGTAAATGAAAAAAGCCAACAGCTTTTTAGCCAATTAGAGTCTCAATTAGGAATGGTTCCTAACTTATATGCCACCATTGGCTATTCTAGCAATGCCTTGGAGAGCTTCTTGACATTTGCAGGAAATGCTGGAAAAGGAACTTTCTCAAACAAAGAAATAGAGGCTATTAAACTGGCCGTATCTCAAGTAAATAATTGCCCCTACTGTAAAGCGGCACATACGGCTATTGCCAAATCACATGGTTTTTCGGATACTGAAACTGCAGAGCTAAGAAAAGCCACAATCAGTGACCCAAAACTAAAAGTGCTTACCACTATGGCCAAACAAGTAGCCGAAAAAGCCGGGCATATAGATGCCGAGGTAAGAGAGTCGTTTTTTGAGCAGGGATATGATGCCAAAGCCCTTATAGACTTTATTGCTGTGGTAACTGCTATTACTTTTACCAACTATGCGTATGCCGTAACACAGGTAGAAATTGACTTTCCGCTAGTGAATAGCTAAAGGGCAGCTGCATCTAGCTTTTATTTAGAATAACAGAAGGAGGCTTATCTATTTACTTAGATAAAGCCTCCTTTTTTTGTAATAGAAGTATTTTGGGCAGCAGGTAAGTTCCTTTGGGCAATCTTGTTCACTTACTATCTTTACTACAAAAGGCACTCTTAGAGCCCCTTAACTAATTAGAAACTTCCACTTATAAGTCCTTAGATAAATGCAAATGAAAACCAGCAGATTAGAAGCGTTTAGCGATGGCGTTTTGGCGATAATCATTACCATAATGGTATTGGAGCTAAAAGCGCCTGAGGAAACAGACCTCAATTCTCTCCTGTCAAAAACCCCCGTGTTTTTAAGCTATGTTTTCAGCTTCATCTATTTAGGCATCTATTGGAACAATCACCACCACCTGTTTCAAATTACACAAAGAGTGAATGGAAAAATACTTTGGGCAAACCTGCACCTGCTTTTTTGGTTGTCACTAATTCCGTTTACCACAGCATGGATTGGCCAAAACTATGAGGCACGCCTGCCAGTTGTGGCCTATGGTGCGGTTCTACTATTTTGCGCCATTGCCTATTTTATTTTACAGGCAGTCATTATAAAATCTCATGACAATGAATTTCCTTTACGAAAAGTGGTGGGTACCGATAAAAAAGGAAAAATATCAATCGTCTTTTATGTTCTTGGAATAGGGTTTACTTTTTTAAACACTTGGTTAGCCATTGCTTTTTATGGCATTGTAGCCATAATGTGGCTTATTCCCGATAAGCGTATAGAGAATAGTTTGTAATCTGATTTTACAAGGGTAGAAATAATTAAAAATGAGCATAGTCAAAACATATCAAAAGGTAAATGCCGAAAATCAGGACGCAAGTTTTGAAATATCTAAAATGGAGGATATTTATACGAAGCGAAACGGGCAGGTGGACGAACCACACCGGCACAACTTCTATACTGTTTTGATTATCAACAAGGCAAAAGGGCAGCACAAAATTGACTTCAACACCTACGAACTGGCCGACAAGCAGATTTTCTTTGTAGCCCCGGGGCAAGTCCATCAAGTGATAGAATCGGAGAAGTCCATCGGTTTTGTTATGACATTTTCCAACCAGTTTTTGGTAGAAAATTTTATCCCCATCTCGTTTATTGATAGTTTAAACCTCTTTCAAAATTATGGACAAAGCCCGCCCCTATTGCCCGTAAAGGAACAATTTGAAGCTATAGAGAATTTTGCCAATCAAATTTTCAAACTGTTCCATAGCGATGTAAAAATGAAGAGCCTTTCTATCGGCTCATTTTTGAAGCTTTTACTTATAGAGTGCAATAATATTTGTTCGATAAACCCAATAGAATCGGATGTAGACACTACGGGCGACAACCTGATAAGAGCCTTTAAAAAAGCCGTGAACAACAATTATAAGAAAGAGCACTCTACCAAGTTTTATGCAGATGGACTTTACATCACCCCTGATCACCTGAACCGCACCGTGAAGGCTAAAATTGGCACAACGGCCAAAGACTATATCCAGGCAAGAATCATAACCGAAGCAAAGAGGCTCCTCTATTTTTCGGATAGCTCAACAAAAGAAATTGCCTATGAATTGGGTTTTAATGAACCCGCAAACTTTAGCGCCTTCTTCAAAAAACATACGCAATTATCGCCTTTGCACTTCAAGAAAAACGAGATAGAATCTAAGGTTTAGCTTAAACATCGGATTTTCATACGCTTAGCCCCCCTTTTCATATTCCACAGTTTTGTGCACCGCCCCATCTTTGTACTGTAATAAAAAAGCAAAGTATATGGATCGTAAGAAGTTTATCAAGAGTGCTCTATTAACGGGTGTGGTTGGCGCTATTGCTCCACAAATACTTAAAGCATCTAGTAGTAAATCTACGTACGACACATTAATGCAACAAGTAGGATTTAATCACTTGCCAGCATCAGCTGGTTTACCAAAAAATAATATACATACTATGAACACAGTAATTCACAGAGCAGAAAGCAGAGGACATGCCAATCACGGCTGGTTAAACTCGCACCATACCTTCAGCTTCGCCAATTATTACAATCCTGAAAGGATGCACTTTGGTGTACTACGCGTATTGAATGACGATAGCGTGCAGGCAGGAATGGGTTTTGGCACACATCCACACGACAATATGGAGATCATATCCATTCCATTAGAGGGCGATTTGGAGCATAAAGACAGTATGGGGAATGTGGCCGTAATAAAGGAAGGTGATGTACAGGTAATGAGTGCCGGCACCGGTGTTACCCATTCGGAATACAACAAGAACAAAGACAAGGAAGTGAAGTTTCTACAGATTTGGGTATTCCCTAAAGCGAAAAATGTAACGCCACGTTATGACCAAATTTCCATTAGAGACATTGAAACCGAAAACGAGTTTTACCAAGTGCTTTCTCCTAACAAAAATGATCAAGGCGTTTGGATAAATCAAGATGCTTGGTTTCACCTAGGCAAATTCACCAAAGGAAAAGGGGATGAATACAAAATCAAAAAAGAAGGAAATGGCGTATATGCTTTTATCCTTGAGGGTGAAGTAGAAATTGATGGTGAAAAACTTTCGAAAAGAGACGGAATGGGAGTTTGGGATACAAAATCCATTTCTGTAAAAGCCACAGAGAATGCCCGTGTGCTTTTAATGGAAGTACCCATGAGCTTATAGAATTCAATAATTATTAATAATTAAATCAAAGAAAAATGAGTAACAACACAAATTGGACAATCGACAACACACATTCAGAAATTGCTTTTAAAGTAAAGCACATGATGATTTCAACGGTAACCGGCCACTTCGAAGATTTTAAGGCCACTGCCAAAACAAATGGTGATGACTTTAAGGGTGGGGTTTTAGAATTTAGTGCAAAAACAGCCTCTATCAATACCAAAAACAAAGACAGAGACACCCACTTAAAATCGGATGATTTTTTCAATGCGGAGAAGTATCCTGAAATGAAATTTGTTTCAAAATCTTTTGATGGAGATAAACTAGTTGGCGATCTGACGATTAGAGATGTAACCAAAGAAGTGACTTTGGATGTAGATTTTAACGGGATAGCGGTAGACCCTTATGGACAAACAAAAGCAGGTTTTGAGATTAGAGGGGAAGTTAGCAGAAAAGACTTTAACCTAACCTGGAATGCCGTTACAGAAGCGGGGAGCATTGTAGTGTCTGACAAAGTAAAATTGGTAGTGGACGTACAGTTTACCAAACAGTCTTAAGCAGGAAATGCAGTTAATAAAAAATCTAAAATGGCGCTATGCCACTAAAAAGTTTGATCCTTCAAAAAAGGTATCACAACAAAATATAGATTACATAAAAGAGGCAGTTCAGTTAACTGCCTCTTCCTATGGCTTGCAGCCTTTTAAGGTTTTGGAAATTGAAAACCCCGAATTGAGGGCAGAACTAAAACCATTGTGTTGGAATCAATCGCAAATTACTGATGCGTCTCATTTATTTGTATTCTGTAATAAAATTGTGGTAACTGGTGAGGATGTAGATAGTTCGATGCAACTAAGGTCAGAAGTCAACGATATCCCAATTGAAAAGATTTCAGGTTATGGCGATTTTGTAATGGGCAAGCTCAATGAAAAATCAAATGTTGAAATGTTTCATTGGACTGCCAAGCAAGCCTACATGGCATTGTCAAACGCTATAAGTGCTTGCGCAGAATTGCAAATTGACTGTACGCCCATGGAGGGCTTTGAATCAGGCCCTGTGAATGAAAAACTAGGCTTGAAAGAGAAAGGTTTGAACGCAGCTGTTTTGCTTGCCGTAGGATATAGGCATGCTGAGGATAAAGCTCAAAACTCTAAGAAAGTTAGAAAACCGATAAGTGCCATGTTTGAGGTGGTTTGATTTTGTTGGTAGAATAACATTCACTGCCATTTGAAAAATGACAGTGAGTAAGGAGCAATACCGGGACGAATTGTTCCACACAGACTAAAAGCCTGCCTCAATAATTTGAGGCAGGCTTTGTCATATATACGCTTCTTTTAGTAGTATGGCATTTTTGGCTCTAATCACTTTGGGACATTCTTAATCTAAGGCTACCTTTACCAATTGCGGCAAATACTTGCCCCTAAAAACCGAATTTTATGCAACATACCTATCACATACACGGAATGACCTGCAACGGATGTCGCAATCATGTTGAAGAAGTACTTTCAAAAGTGGAGGGAGTTTCAAAAGCCACAGTGGATTTGGATAAAGCAGAAGCTACTATAGAAATGGACTCTCATATTCCTATTGAAACATTTCAAGAAGCTCTAAAAAATGATGGCAATACCTATACTATTCACAAACCTGGAGAACATCACCACCATGAAGAAAAGCCCCACTCAGCCTCCCCAAAGGGGAGGGACAAAAATGTATCAGGGGAACAAGGCCCCCTTAGGGGGTTGGGGGCTTCATTTTATTGCCCCATGCGTTGCGAAGGCGATAAAACCTATGACAAGCCAGGCGACTGCCCTGTCTGCGGAATGGATTTGGTGGAAGAACAAAATTTATCAACTAGCCATTCAGAGCAATGGACCTGCCCAATGCACCCTGAAATTGTAAAAGATGAAGCAGGTGCCTGCCCCATCTGTGGGATGGATTTAGTGCCTATGGAAGTTGACCTTTCTTCAGAAGAGAAAACCTATAAAAAGCTATTGAAGAAATTCTGGATAGCATCAGTGTTCACTTTGCCTATTTTCATCATCGCCATGAGCGAAATGCTGACAAACAATCCACTATTTGAGCTAATGCATCAAAAAAACTGGAATTGGATTCAGTTTGCACTTTCCATTCCTGTGGTGTTTTATGCCACTTGGATGTTCTTTGAGCGCGCCTATAGAAGTATCAAAACCTGGAACCTCAATATGTTTACCCTCATTGGGATTGGTGCCGGTGCCGCTTGGTTATTCAGTGTGTTTGGGATGTTTTTCCCAGACTTTTTTCCAGAGCAATTTTTATCCGAATCAGGAGCGGTTCACGTTTATTTTGAAGCGGCAACGGTTATTTTAACATTGGTGCTTTTGGGTCAATTGTTAGAAGCTCGTGCGCATAGCAAAACGAACTCGGCAGTAAAAGCATTATTAGAACTAGCACCAAATAGAGCCACAAAAATAGTAGATGGCGAAGATGTTGAAGTCAGCATCGATAAAATTGAATTAGGAGATATTCTGAAAGTAAAACCGGGCGATAAGATTCCCGTGGATGGCTCGATAACCGAAGGTGAAACCACCATTGATGAATCTATGATTACCGGAGAACCTATTCCTGTAAACAAATCAGAAGGTGATAAAGTAAGCAGCGGAACCATCAATGGCAATCAAGTTTTCTTGATGAAAGCGGAGAAAGTAGGGAGCGACACCTTGCTCTCCCAAATTATACACATGGTGAACGATGCCAGTAGAAGCCGCGCTCCTATTCAGAATTTAGCTGATACAGTTTCTGGATACTTTGTGCCGGCTGTGGTACTGATTTCTGTACTAACGTTTGCCGTTTGGGCCATTTGGGGGCCAGAGCCCGTTTATGTGTATGCTTTTGTAAATGCCATTGCGGTATTGATTATTGCCTGTCCGTGTGCATTGGGATTGGCAACTCCCATGTCGGTTATGGTTGGTGTTGGTAAAGGTGCTCAAAATGGAGTTCTGATTAAGAATGCCGAAGCCTTAGAGAAAATGGACAAGGTGAATACCTTAATAGTAGATAAAACCGGAACTATTACGGAAGGAAAACCAACAGTTGAAAAAGTGGGTGCTTTTGGCAATGAAATAACGGATAGCGAGGTGCTCCAGTATATCGTTTCTTTAAATAGCAATTCTGAACATCCATTGGCCGAAGCAACGGTTAAATATGGTAAGGAGCAGAAAGCGGAAGTTTTAAAATCTGAAGGATTTAGTGCTGTAACGGGAAAAGGAGTGGAAGGAAAAGTAAACGCTAAAAACGTAGCTCTGGGAAATCCGGAAATGATGCGTTATGCCAAAGCCGAAATCTCATCAGAAATGGAGGAGGAAGCGAAAACTTATCAAAAGCAAGGCAAAACGGTTTCCTATTTGTCAATCGACAAAGCCGTTGTTGGCTATGTGGTAATTGGCGATAAAATAAAAGCTACAAGTGCCAAAGCCATTAAGGAGCTTCAAGATCAAGGCATCGATGTGATCATGCTTACAGGCGATAATCACAATACCGCGCAGGCCGTAGCGTCTGAACTCAATCTTGCGGATTTTAAAGCAAGCATGCTTCCTGAAGATAAATTGAAAGAGGTTGAAAAACTACAAGCACAAGGAAAAATAGTGGCTATGGCCGGTGATGGAATAAACGATGCGCCTGCATTGGCAAAAAGTGATGTAGGCATTGCCATGGGAACAGGAACCGATGTAGCCATTGAAAGCGCAATGATAACCTTAGTAAAAGGCGATTTGCACGGAATAGTGAAAGCCAAACACTTGAGTCATGGTGTGATGAAAAACATTAAGCAAAATCTATTTTTCGCACTTATTTATAACACTTTAGGTGTTCCCGTGGCAGCGGGTGTTTTATTCCCGGTTTTCGGTTTGTTACTGTCTCCCATGATTGCAGCTTTAGCTATGAGTTTTAGTTCGGTTTCGGTTATTGGAAATGCATTAAGATTGAGGAATCTTAAACTCTGATAACACACCAAAGCAAAAAAGTTTAAAACAAATTAATCTAGGGCTACTATTCGCCAATCTGGGCATACACATTGCTTGTGTACTATTAATTAGTCAGTCAACTCTGATATTTTATTGAAAATGAGAGCGTGATAGTCACGAAAAAACAGTAGTTTAATAGCTTGTAAAAAAACCGAGAATTATGGCCACAATGAAAGCAGCTCGCTGGTACGCAGCGAAAGACATCCGGGTAGAAGACGCCCAAATTCCTACCCCTAATGATGACCAGGTAAAAATTGAAGTGAAGTTCGCTGGCATCTGCGGTTCAGATCTGCACGAATACACACACGGCCCCCAACTTATTCCCACCGAAAAGCCTTATCCACTCAACGGACATAAAGGTGTTACTACTCTTGGCCATGAATTTTCGGGCGTTGTTGTAGAAACAGGAAAGAATGTAACCAACATCAAAAAGGGAGACCGCGTAACGGTTGAACCGATTTTCAGAAATCCCGAAAGCCCGTTTATCGCTACTGGCGAGTATAACCTATCCGAGCCTTTGGGTTTTGTAGGGCTTACGGCCAACGGAGCTTTTGCCAACTATGTAGTGGTTGAAGATTATATGGTGCATAAAATGCCCGACAAGATGACTTTTGAGCAGGGTGCCATTGTAGAGCCTGCCGCTGTTGCCGCATACGCCATCCGTCAAAGTGGAATGAAAATGGGCGACACCGTATTCATTGTTGGAGCAGGACCTATTGGTTTGCTCACGGTACAGGTTGCCGTAGCCACTGGTGCTTCCCAAATTTTTGTATCAGACCTTTCTGAGAACAGATTGAAAAAGGCTAAAGAAGTGGGAGCAACACAAACCTTTGATGCAAGAGATAAAGATATTCCTCAAAAGATAAAGGAAATGACCGGTTTTGGTGTTGATATTTTTATTGATGCGGCTGGTGTTCAGGCTTCTTTTGATACGGGCATCAATAGCCTTCGAAACGGAGGTACGGCCATATTAGTTGCCCTTTTTGGTAAAAAAGTGACCCACGATGCTTTGAATCATACATTAAGAGAGTTGACCATCAAAGGAACGGCTGCCTATCGCAATATTTTTCCCCAAACCATTGCTTTAATCAATAGTGGAAGATTGCCTGTGGAAAAACTAATCACGAGTGTTATCTCATTGGATGAGATTGTAGAAAAGGGATTTAAAGCGCTGACCCAAGACCCTTCGGAGGTAAAGATATTGGTTGACATCAACCGATAATTAGCAAACAATAAAACAATTATAAATCTTAAAAAAACCAGAAAAATGGCTAATTTAAATTCAATAGGATTAGACGTAGAAAAGTCAAAAGTACTTGCAGAAAAACTCAATGAACTATTAGCAGATTATTCAATATTTTATCAAAATATCAGGGGATATCACTGGAACATTAAAGGTGATAAATTCTTCGAACTACACGATAAATTCCAGGAGCTTTACGAAGACTTATTTATAAAAATTGATGAAGTAGCAGAACGCATTCGTACGCTTGGCCACACCCCAAACCACAAATTCTCGGTTTATCAAAAAGAAGCCAAAATTGAAGAGAGCTCAGAAGTGTCGGATGGGATTCAAGATGTACAAGACACCATTAAATCATTCGGGATTATCATCGTGCTACAACGCGAAATTTTGGATTTATCAGGAGATGCAGGTGACGAAGGAACCAATGCACTGATGAGCGACTACATTCGTGAGCAGGAAAAATTAGTTTGGATGTATTCCGCTTATTTAAAATAACATTTCAAAACTCCAAAAACCTAAATTAGGACTTGGCGAAGCCAGTACCTAGAACTGAGTTTATCCTTTGAATGCTAATAACATGATCGAAATAAAGACCTCGCCTTGATAACCTTTAGACCTCTTCAAAATTTAACCATTCATTTGGAGCGCTTGATAAAAGGGCGACTGTGGCTGAAGGTAATTGTAGGTTTGGTGCTGGGTGCGGGTGTTGGGATTTTACTCAACCCCAGCACTGGTCTTATTTCTGAGGCAGCAAGTGCTAGGTTAGCAGAATGGTTTGACCTTCCCGGTCAAGTTTTTATGCGACTGGTTCAGATGATAATGATCCCTTTGATTTTTACTTCGATCCTTACGGGAATAGTGAGTAATACATCAGAGAACCTTAAATCCTTTGGCCTGTGGCTCTTAATTTACTTTGTGTTTACCACCACGGTTGCCATTCTTATTGGCGTAATTGTAACTCTGGTAATGAAACCTGGCCAATATATTTATTCCCTTGGAGGCTTTCCCAATAGCAATGAAAACCTGGCGGAACCCATTGATCAAACCAACCTTATTGAAAATATTCCAAATGCAATTTCCAACCTAATCCCCAACAATCCCCTTGAATCAATATTGATGGGTGAAATGTTAGGTGTAGTAATTTTTACAATCCTCATTGGCGTAGCTGTTACCCAACTTACTGAAAAAACAGCCACTCCTATCATTCGGTTTTCAGAAGCTATTCAAAAAATTTGCATGATTGTAGTATCATGGGCCATGATACTGGTACCCTATGCTGTATTTGGCTTAATGGCAGCATTGCTTTCAAGAACCGGCATTGGAATTTTCCTCGGGCTAGGGTACTATATGGCCGTTGTAATTATTGGTCTATTCCTACTCGTGGTATTTTATTTAATCTTGGTTTTAACAGTAACCAAAACAAGCCCTATTAAATTTTTACGGGCCATAAGTGCACCGCAATTATTGGCTTTTTCTACCGCTAGTTCTGCCGCTGTGATGCCCCTCTCTATGAAAACCGCAGATGAGAAACTAGGGGTTGCACCAAATATTCGCGACTTTGTCATTCCCATAGGAGCTACTATTAATATGGATGGTACTGCCTTGTTCCAATGCGTTACAACATTATTTATGGCCCAAGCTTATGGTATTGAACTATCGGTAGCAAATCTTATATTAATTACTTTTACTGTGGTAGCGGCCTCTATAGGTACACCTGCTATACCAGGAGGAGGAGTTATTATCCTAGCATCGGTGCTGCAAAGCGCTGGTATTCCTGTAGACGGACTTATTGTGATTATCGGTATAGACCGAATTCTAGGAATGTTTAGAACTTCTGTAAATGTAACAGGAGACCTGACTGCCAGCGTAATTTTTAATAAATTTTATGGCGAAAAGCCTAGTGTAGCCACCGTAAAATAATTTCGAACAAAGCAACAGTTTATCATTAAAGAACATAAAATATGAAAGACGAAAAGAAGAAACTCACATCAGTATCAGGCAGACCCATTGCCGAAAATCAAAATGTAAAAACAGCAGGCAAAAGAGGCCCTATGCTCTTAGAAGACTTTTGGTTTCTAGAGAAATTAGCTCATTTTGACCGGGAAGTAATCCCCGAAAGGAGAATGCATGCCAAGGGCTCAGGAGCTTTTGGCACCTTTACCGTAACCCATGACATAACTAAATACACAAAGGCCAAAATATTCTCTGAAGTAGGCAAAAAAACAGAACTGTTCACCCGCTTTTCTACCGTAGCCGGAGAAAGAGGTGCCGCAGATGCCGAACGAGATATTAGAGGTTTTGCAATTAAGTTTTACACTGAGGAAGGTATTTGGGATTTGGCGGGAAACAACACACCTGTTTTCTTTTTGAAGGATCCCTACAAGTTTCCTGACCTAAATAAGGCCGTAAAACGCGACCCAAAAACAAACTTGCGCAGCGCTAACCATAACTGGGATTTTTGGACCCTCTTACCAGAAGCCTTACATCAGGTTACTATTACCATGAGCGAAAGAGGTTTACCCAAATCATATAGACATATGAACGGCTACGGAAGCCACACCTTTAGTTTTATTAACGCTGATGACGAAAGGTTTTGGGTCAAATTTCACTTTAAAACTGCCCAGGGAATAGAAAACCTAACTGATGCGGAGGCCGAAAGAATAGTAGGAAAAGACAGGGAAAGTCATCAGCGTGATTTGTTTGAAGCTATTGAGAAAGGCGATTTTCCAAAATGGCATTTAAAAGTTCAGATTATGCCGGAGGCGGATGCAAAAAATTATCGCTTCAACCCATTTGACTTAACCAAGGTATGGCCGCATGGCGATTATCCACTTATGGATGTTGGTGTAATGGAATTGAATAAAAATCCTGAAAACTATTTTGCGGACGTAGAGCAAGCCGCATTTAATCCTGCCAATGTAGTTCCCGGAATTGGCTTTTCGCCAGACAGAATGCTGCAAGCACGTTTGTTCTCCTATGGCGATGCTCAGCGCTACCGATTGGGAGTAAATCATTATCAGATTCCGGTAAACAAACCAAAGTGTCCATTCCACAACCCTCACCGCGATGGGGCCATGAGAGTAGATGGCAACGAAGGTTCCACTATACATTACGAACCAAATAGCTACGGCCAATGGCAAGAAAGTAAAGAATTTGCTGAGCCTGCCCTGAAACTGGAAGGTGATGCTTTTCATTATGATCACAGAGAAGATGATGACTACTACACGCAGCCAGGAAATCTATTTAGAATAATGAATGATGAACAAAGACAAGTATTGTTTGACAATACCGCCCGCCAAGTAGGAGGAGCCGAGGTGTTTATTCAAGAAAGACACATCAGAAATTGCCATAAAGCAGATCCAGCATATGGCGAAGGAGTAGCAAAAGCACTAGGTATAAAAATTGAAAACGCTTTAAAAAACAAATAACTATTATGGAATACACAGAGAACATCACCGGAATAAAAATTAATGTACAAGCCGTAGATATCACTATTGGTGAAGATGTAAAGGATACCATTCGCAAAGCTATCTCGCGCCTAAGCCGATACTATGACCGAATAGAATGGGCAGACGTGTACTTAGAAGATAAGAAAGAGAAAAAAACGGAGCAGAAACAAGTAAGCATACGCCTGGGTATCCCCGGAAACGACCCTTTTGCTTCGGAGTATGGCGATAATTTTCATGCATTGCTTACTAGTGTAGAAGATAAATTGCGGGTGCAATTGGAAAAGCGATAAGCACACTTGGCCTAGCAATGCTTTTCCGCTTCTACTGTTGATATTGGTGTTTTTCCACTATCCAATAATGATTGGAATAATACCCAAATAAGAAATGAGCTTTCCCTCTACGCCTTGGGTGTAGAGGGGGCTCTTCTTTCTATCCGATGATTTATAGGTAAACCCAAACCTTTTGAGTGCAGATAAATAATTTTAAAAAAAGAATAAAATGAACAATCGTAAAAACTTAATAGTAATAACAGGAGGAGCTGGGGGGATAGGCACTGCTTGTACCAAAGTGTTTAAGGATTATCCATTAATTCTAACCGATTATTCGCAAGATGCAGTAGATAAGGCTGTTGACAATCTAAAGAAAGAAGGCTTTGATGTAACTGGTATTGCTTGTGACATTACGGACAAGAAGGATATTGAAAAACTGACCAAATACGTTGCAGATCAAGGTTCGTTAAAAGCGTTGGTTCATACTGCTGGAGTAAGCGGTACTGTTAAAGACTTGAGAAAAGTATATACTATAGATTTAGTTGCTACAGAGCTTTTGGTAGATGCCTTTTACGAGCTTGCCGCAAAAGATTCAGTAGCTATTTTACTTTCGTCTATGATGGCACATGCCGTACCTCCCAACGAAAAATATGATGACGCGCTAACAAATCCGCAAGCGCCAGATTCATTTGATATTTTAAGTCAATTTGTAAAGGATTCAGACATGATGTACAATTTTGCCAAGCGAGGTGTGCAATTATTGACACATAAACATGCTGATAAATGGGGCGCAAAAGGAGCACGAATTGTTTCCGTTTCGCCAGGAGTAATAGAAACAGCAATGGCCCTGAAAGCAGCTGAAGAACATCCTGAAAGAATGGAATTGATAAAACAAGCTACCCCATTAAAGCGCAACGGGCAGCCAGAAGATGTTGCAGATGTGATACATTTTTTAGCAAGCGATGCCGCACGCTTTATTACCAGCACCGATATTTTGGTAGACGGTGGGGTTATTCATAATATCAAAAAAATGTACTAAGCACAAAAAGAACTACTATGGAATCATTTGTTTTAAAATCTATAAAAGAAGCCGTTAAAAACTGGTATATACCATTAATAGTGGGCTTGTTTTTTGTAATTGTAAGCATTGTAGCCTTTACTTCACCAGCAGGTTCACTTCTTGCCCTATCTATATTTTTTGCTTTATCCTTTTTATTTGGAGGTCTTTCCGAAGTTATTTTTTCTTTGGCCAATAGGCATCAAATGGAAAACTGGGGTTGGTCACTAACTTTTGGAATTATCACCTTTATTGTCGGCCTTTTTCTTACTATTCATCCGGCACTTTCATTAGGTGTATTGGCCATTTACATAGGCTTCGGTATTCTTTTTCGTTCGGTTGCTTCCATAAGTTTTGCGTTAGACCTTAAAAGATATGGAAGCAAAAATTGGGGAGGACTATTGGCTCTGGGAATTTTGGGCGCCATTTTCTCTTTCGTACTAATTTGGAATCCGGTTTTTGCTGGTTTAAGCGTTGTGGTTCTGATCGCATTGAGCTTCCTGTTTGCAGGGCTTTTCAGTATCTATTTTTCGCTGCAATTGCGCAAACTGCATAAATCCCCAAAAACGATCTCAGCTAAACTAAGAGAGCGCTACGATGAAATAATGGAGGAGATTCGAGAAGAATTGGAAGATTAGGCGGGTCACCAGGGTACTACTCCCCATCCACAAAAAATTGTCTTTTTGAAAATTACCTTTATACGACCTGCCCTTACAGGCTAGTTGGTTATTATTCTTGCCCAAACAAACTTTAATGAGATTTATACAAGCAATTTTTCGAGGCATTGGTCAGGTAATGTTTCAAAACAATATTTATTCTGGCATTTTATTCTTGCTGGGCATTTTTTACAATTCCTGGTTTTTGGGATTGGCAGCCCTATTTGGAACAATCATAAGTACAGGTGCCGCTCACTTATTAAAGTACCCAAAAGAGGATATTGAAAACGGACTTTATGGTTTTAATGGGACATTAACAGGCATAGCCGTATTCCTTTTTTTCGAGCTTAGCTTAACCACCGTTATAGCGCTAATAGTAGGGGCCATTGTATCAACATTACTGATGCATCTTCTGAAGAAATATGTCCCGCCATTTACCGCACCTTTTGTTTTGGCAACTTGGTTTGTGATGTATTCCTTATTGCTCGTTTTTAACTTTCAGTTAGTACCTGGTTCCGTACTATCGGCAAGTACCTTCGATATTTTTGCCGCATCAAGCAATAGTTTTGGGCAAGTAATGTTTCAAAAAAATGTGATTACAGGCCTCATTTTTCTTGTGGCCATACTTGTAAATAATAGGCTCATGGCGGTGTATTCCATTTACGCTGCTGTCTTAGGATCATTAACCGGATGGCTATTTTCAGAGCCCGTTACTGGAGTAAATGCTGGACTTATGGGCTACAACGCCATTCTTTGCGCCATTGCGCTAACAGGGAAAAGATGGAGCGATTTTCTATGGATCACCATCGCCATACCTCTATCTACATTATTGAATATTGGATTAGGAATGACAGGAATAATCACACTTACCGCTCCATTTGTTTTAGTGACTTGGGCAATTTTGGGCGTAAAAAGCAATATGCTCAAGTTTAAGACTTCGTAAATCACATGTTTTCTAATCTCCGCAATTAACCGAAGTAAACCGCAAAATCCATCAGCATGAACATATTGCTTAGCCGATTAAACATTTGTTCTTTAGCAGAATGTTAGCCGGTGTTGCCTACTCAACCGTTCTCTATCGTCAAAAAAGAATTCGAACACACAGAAAGCCTACATGAACTGAAGATGAACAAACTGCAAGTAGAGATAAAAGAGAACCTCCATACTCGTAAAGCACGGAGGATTGAGCAGATTTTGAGTAAAAAACCAGGTATCAGTTCTGTGTCTATTTCAGCTTCGGGTGTGATGCTTTTGGAGTGGGATTCCAGTCAGACGGCTCAAGCCGACATCATTAATTCCATTAAAAAACTGGGTTTAAAAATTCTCCATGTTAAAAATGCCAAGGAACATTCGCACCACGATGACCATAGCCATAGCCATCCTTCTCTCAACCTTTTTGGCGATTACACCGAGCTTTATTATGCCATTGTTAGTGGAGTGTTTTGGATTTCAGGGGTTGTCTTTTCCTTCACTTCGGCTTATGGAAATATAGCAACCACCCTTTTTATAATTGGAGCCATCTTCGGGGGAATTTTTACTTTCTCATCGGCAGGAAAAGATTTGTTGCGAGGAAAATTTGAAATCGATTTCCTCATGCTATTTGCAGCCATAGGAGCTGCATTTTTGGGCCATTGGGGAGAAAGCGCGCTGTTGCTTTTCTTGTTTAGCTTAGGCCATGCCCTTGAAGAATATGCTATGAAACGCGCACGAAAATCTATTTCGGCACTGTCTGACCTAGCCCCACCAACTGCGCTTGTCAAGCAAAATGGCGATTTGAAAGAAGTGCATATCGAAGAGCTAAAAGTAGGCGACATCATTGTAGTACGGCCGAATTCAAAAATAGCGGCAGACGGTGTGGTTATAAGTGGAACGAGCCCTGTAAATCAAGCAGCGATAACGGGCGAAAGTATGCCTGTCTCAAAACATCCGAGCTCAAACTGGCAAAATGAACTAGATATTAAACAGGTTCTTCCTGAGCATCGAGTTTTTGCGGGCACCATAAATGGCAATGGTGCGCTAGAAATAAAAGTGTTGAAGGAAGCAAAAGACAGTACACTTTCTCGATTAATTTATTTGGTAAAAGAGGCCGAAACACAAAAATCGCCTACGCAACACCTCACAGATAAGTTTGAAAAATATTATGTTCCTGCAGTTCTCGTGGTCATCGTTCTCCTGCTGTTCGCTTTTGTAGTGATTGACGAAACCTTTGAGCAGAGTTTTTACCGAGCCATGTCTGTGCTCATTGCTGCTTCGCCCTGTGCCTTGGCCATTTCTACACCAAGTGCAGTATTGGCCGGAATTGCCCGTGCAGCCCGCCAAGGTGTGCTCATCAAAGGTGGTAGGCCACTGGAAGATTTGGGCGGCATAAGCGCCATTGCTTTTGACAAAACAGGAACACTAACCGAAGGCAGACCTACTTTAACCAACGCTATTCCATTTGGAACAAATAGCAAAGAGCATCTTTTAGAAGTGGCCGTAGCGGTAGAAGCCTTGAGTGACCACCCTTTGGCGGCTGCGATTGTAGCAGGCGGCAGAAAGGAATTGGGGGATATTGAAATTCCTGAGGCAGAGAATTTGAAAGCGCTTATTGCAAGGGGAATTCAAGCTGATTGGAATGGAAGCCTTGTTCACATTGGCAACAGAAGGCTTTTTGAAGAATTGACTGGTGCGCCAGTACCTGATAAAATCGACAAGCAAATGTCGGAACTCGAATCAGGTGGTCACACGGCTATGATTGTGCATCAAGGTGATGAATATGTTGGTATTATTTCTGCCATGGATGTTGCACGCCCCGAAGCGATTTCAACGCTGGCTGCTTTGAAAAAAATAGGTATCAAGAGGATGGTTATGCTCACGGGAGACAATCAACTTGTGGCGAATGCCATTGCCAAAAGTATAGGAATTACTGACCCAATGGGCAGTTTACTTCCAGAAGATAAAGTAACCGCAATAGAGAAACTTAAAGAAGAAGAAAGTGGAGGTGTGGCCATGGTAGGCGATGGTGTAAATGATGCACCTGCAATGGCCAAGAGTACAGTAGGCGTAGCAATGGGAGCGGCAGGTTCTGATGTTGCATTAGAAACAGCAGACATTGCACTGATGGCCGATAGGTTGGATAAGCTACCATTTGCTATTGGCTTAAGTAGAAAGGCAAAACTCATCATCAAACAGAACCTCATCATTAGTTTAGGCATGGTCGCTACCTTGGTACCGCTTACATTGATGAGCACCATAGCCATTGGTCCGGCCGTGGTGTTCCATGAAGGTTCTACCTTGGTAGTTGTTCTCAATGCCTTGAGGCTATTGAAGTATAAAATGTAAAAAGTTTACGGTAGAAAAAAGTGGTTGCAAACATTATAAATAGTAACCAATCCAATAGGCACTTCCATCACTGGCTAGGAACAGAGTACCCCTACCACAAGGGAATAAAAACATGATCTTCCGGACACGTTTTATTAGGAGAACTGTTAAGTGAATTAACAAAATGGATTACGATTATATCATAGTAGGAAGTGGATTTGGCGGATCTGTTAGCGCTTTACGATTATCGCAAAAAGGATATAAAGTCTTGGTAATCGAAAAGGGAAAATGGTATAAAGCCAAAGACTTTCCAAAAACCAATTGGAACCTCAAAAAGTGGTTATGGATGCCCTATTTGCGGTTTTTTGGAATTATGAAACTTTCCATTTTCAGGCACATTGCGATATTATCAGGCACGGGAGTGGGTGGTGGTTCTTTGGTGTATGCCAACACTTTGCCTACACCCAAGTCTACCTTTTTCAATTCTGGAAGTTGGAAAGACTTAAACGATTGGGAAACGGAACTAAAACCGCATTACAAAGAGGCCTTGAGAATGCTGGGAGCTGTAAAAAACCCAGAAATGTTTGATGGAGATTTGGGCCTGCAAAAAATGGCAGAAGTTTTAAATATCGAGGAGAAATTTGAAGCCACACGTGTTGCCGTTTTTTTTGGCAAGCCCAATCAAGAGCAAGCGGACCCTTATTTTAATGGCGAAGGACCTGCCCGATCCGGCTGCAATTTTTGCGGTGCCTGCATGACGGGTTGTAGGTATAATGCAAAAAACACCCTCGACAAAAACTACCTCTACCTCGCACAAAAAAGTGGAGCAGAAATATTGGCGGAACATGAAGTGTACGATGTACAAACCACAGGCAGTGCTGATGGCTCTCAGGGTTACGAAGTATCTATAAAAAGCAGCACCAAGCTTTTCATAAAACGTAAAAAGATTAAGGCTAAAGGTGTAATATTCTCAGGGGGAGTTTTGGGTACAGTAAAACTGCTTCTCAAGCTCAAAGAGAACTCGCTACCCCATTTATCCGAAAAACTAGGTGAAGATATCCGAACCAATAATGAAACTTTGATAAGTGTATCGGGTTTAGAAAAAGATAAAAATTATTCGAAGGGTGTAGCCATCGGTAGCATACTGAACACAGATGAGAACAGCCACCTTGAAATTTGCAGATATGGCGAAGGCTCTGATGCATGGAAACTGCTGCACTTGCCGTACGTTACAGGCTCCAATGTGTTTACAAGACTTTTTAAAACTGTGGTTAAACTCCTTAGCCACCCCTTTGATTACTTTAAAATCTACTTCATCAATGGCTGGGCTAAAAACACGGTAGTTCTGCTTTTTATGCAAACGTTGGACAGCACCTTAAAATTTAAACAAAATGCATGGGGGCGGATGACTTCATCAGTAAGTACCGGAAAAGCGCCCACACCCTTTATTCCCGAATCGATTAAACTAGTAAAGGCTTACAGCAAGGCGATAAATGGAGTAAGCACATCCTTTGCCCTCGAAACATTAGCGGGAATACCTTCTACCGCTCATATACTAGGCGGTGCCGTAATGGGAGCGGATCGCAGCTCAGGAGTTATTGACAAAGACAATAAGGTTTTTGGTTACCGAAATATGTATGTGATAGATGGCGCAATGATTTCCGCCAATCCTGGTGTTAACCCTTCATTAACCATTACTGCCATTGCAGAAAGGGCCATGGCCAGGGTTCCACATAAAATAGATTGACAGCTTTGCTTACTTTGGAAGCCGTTTTAGAAAGTAATCATCCTCTTAAAAAATAGTTGATGTCTGAATATCATAACATACGATAATCTCTACCTCCCCTCTTTTGTTAGTTCCAAGCAAATTGCTACATATTTTTTTGCTTATTTTAATCTCTAATTATTGCCCTCTTTTCTTCGATTACTGCAACACAATAAGTAGCACGATAGGCAAAACTTGGAACCACGAATATTGCAATCATGAAAAACACCAAGGCTTTGGCCTCATCTCAATCACAGGACTTATTGAACATTTTACAAAAGCGTTTTGATAACAACACACAGAGACACCCCAGTCTTGACTGGCCTGAAATTGAAGCTAGGTTGCAAGCGCAGCCCGATAAAATGTGGTCTCTTTACCAAATGGAAAACACAGGTGGTGAGCCAGATGTTATTTCCTACTATTCTAAAACAGATACTTTCACCTTTTGCGATTGCTCAGCCGAAAGTCCCAAAGACCGCAGGAGTCTTTGTTATGACCGTGAGGGATTGGAATCCAGAAAAGAACACAAGCCCAAAAACTCGGCTATAGATATGGCCACTGAGATGGGTATTGAGCTACTAAGCCAAGAGCAATACCGCCAATTACAGCAACTTGGAGATTTTGACAGCAAAACCTCCAGCTGGCTGCTTACGCCTGATGAAATTAGAAAGCATGGAGGTGCCATCTTTGGAGATTTCCGCTATGAGCATGTTTTTGTTTATCACAACGGTGCGCAGTCTTATTATGCTGCTCGGGGGTTTCGTGGATGGCTAAAAGTTTAACACATTCGATATTCACGATTTTTAAAGGTTTGAACTGAACTCAGTTTACAAGCGATCTCAGGAGAAATAATTCCTGTGAGGAACTATTTCATACCTAAGAAATTTAGGTATGTTTGTGCTATGCTTAATAAATCACTTTTAAAGGGGACCTTAAACACTTTGGTGCTAAAGCTACTTGCCGATAATGGTCAGATGTACGGCTATGAAATTATTCAAAAAATAAAGCTGGCTACAGCCGATCAACTTCAAATTACAGAAGGCGCATTGTATCCTGCTCTACATAAGCTTGAAGAAGAAGGCTTACTAACTGTAGAAAGACGTGAGGTATCTGGCCGAATACGGAAGTACTACGCATTAAGTGCTAAAGGCAAAAAAGCTAATACGAACCAGCTAGAGCAAATGCAGGAGTTTTTGAATTCCATTCAAACCATCATACAACCCAAGGCAATTTAAGATGAAAGGAGAAAAGATAAGAGCGATAAGAAGTTACTTGTGTCAACAAGGCGTAAGGTATTATGATGTACAAGCAGAACTCATAGATCATTTTGCCACGGCTGTAGAAAAGGAGGAAAAAGAAAACCCAGATATTTCGTTTAAAATAGCCCTGCTCAAAGCGCACCGTAGTTTTGGTGGCCGTGAAGGATTTCGAAAGTATATTCTTCAAGCCAACAAAAACGTACAGAAGAAAACAAACCGTTTGGTATTTCTTACCTTTCTCCAATTCTTAAAATGGCCCTACATGGTAGCCACCATAAGCATTGCAGCATTTTGGTATTTCACTATTCCAGCTATTACTTTCGATATAGACTTTCTGTTTGTAGCCTACTTTATTGCCTTTCTGGCAATAGGCCTGTTCAACTATGTAAGTTTAAGAAACATTTCCTGGTATTTGCCGAGACGCGCCAATATCGCCTTGGGTTCGTTCTTTTACTTTGTGTTTTACTTGCCCCTTTACATAGGTGTTTTTAAAGGAACAGAAAGCTGGAACCCAATTTTGATGACAATCTTTTTAACTAGTCTTAGTATTGGCGTCTATGCTTTTTGGGTAGTTCCTAAAAAACTTATTGTGGAAACTGAGAAAATGTACCCTCAAATCGCGTAAACGCAATTATTCACCGAAAGGCTGAAGCTACTGTGAAATTTCGTCTTAGTTTTGAAAATTCATCAAATCTGAGCATGTGAAAAATCTCATCAGCAATTTTCCTAATCATATTAGCGAGGCTGTTACCAATATTAAAGCAGCCCATTTCAAAGCTTCCTCCATCAATATCCATAATGTAATCATTACTGGGTTAGGCGGGTCAGGTATAGGCGGCACCATAGTTTCTGAATTGGCGGCCCCTAATGCCACTGTACCCATTGTGGTAAATAAGGATTATATGCTTCCGGGTTTTGTAAATGAGCACACCCTGGTTATTGCCTGCTCCTATAGTGGCAATACCGAAGAGACTTTAAGTGCCGTAAAATCGGCTATGAATAAAAATGCCCAGATAGCTTGCATCAGTTCGGGAGGCGAATTATTAGAAATAGCTAAGGCCAATGGTTTTAATGTAATCACCATGACGGGTGGAAACCCGCCACGCAGCATGTTTGCTTATTCATTTTCGTACCTGTGTTTTATTCTAGATTTTTATGGTATTGCAAAATTTGATGTAATTGCAAATCTGGAAGCTGCTTCAAAGCTATTGGTTGACGACAACGAAGCTATAAAAGCCGAAGCTTTAGAAATAGCGAACAAACTAAAAGGGAAAACAACCATACTATATGCCGTAAGTGGTGGATTGGGCGTGGCCTCACGCTGGAGGCAACAACTGAATGAAAATGCCAAAATGCTGGCTTGGGAAGCTGAGATACCCGAAATGAATCACAATGAGCTGGTAGGCTGGGAAGGTGGAACTTCACAATTCGCACCCGTGTATTTGCGCCACAGTACAGATTTTAGTCGTAATCAAAAGCGCATAGAAATTAACCAACAAATTATTTCGGAAAAAACAGATACCCTTTTGGAGGTTTGGAGCAAGGGCAATAGCGCTATCGAAAGAGCCTTGTATTTGGTGTATTTAGGCGACTGGGCTTCGTATTATTTGTCTGAGATAAATGCCGTAGATATTATGGATATAAAATCCATCGATTTACTAAAATCAGAATTGTCTAAAATTCCAAACTAGCAGCGTGGTACATTTCCAGCATCTAGGCCTTATTGATTATCAGGAGGCCTGGAACTATCAGGAAAAACTTTTTGACCAAACGGTACAAACCAAGTTTGCCAACCGTAAACTGGATGATAGTGAGCAAATAGCTACACAAGACCATCTACTTTTTTGCGAGCATCCACACGTGTATACCATTGGCAAGAGTGGCGACTTAAATCACCTATTACTTTCAGAAGAAAAACTAAAGGAAGTTGGCGCTTGCTTTTATAAAATAAACCGCGGTGGTGATATTACGTACCATGGTCCAGGTCAATTAGTTGGTTATCCCATTTTAGATTTAGACCACTTTTTTCCTGATGTGCACAAATACCTCCGGTATCTTGAGGAAGTGTTTATCAAAGTGATGGCCGATTATGGGCTACAAGGAGAGCGATCGCCAAATGAAACAGGCGTATGGATGGATGTGGGAACTCCGTATGCACGAAAAATTTTGGCGCTAGGGGTAAGAGCCAGCCGCTGGGTTACTATGCATGGCTGGGCTTTTAATGTAAATACAAACCTGGATTATTTTAAACATATTGTGCCATGTGGAATTGCCGATAAAAAAGTAACCTCAATGGCGATGGAGCTGGGCAAACCTATTCCTATAAGCGAGATTGAAACTAAAGCAAAAAAATACTTCTCCGAAGTATTTGAAGTTGAAATTTACGATCGGTTCATTTGATCGGAATCTCTATTTTTAGCACCCCAAGCGTTAAACACATTACCACCATGAAAAAAATTCTTCGCATTGTTCTAGTATTTGTCATACTAATATCTGTTGCATCCTTAGCACTGGTAGTTACTGGTCATCAATACTTATTCAAAGCCGTTTATACCACCTATCTGATGGGCGAAACGGGGCCGCACATTAATGATTGGAAGAGGTTTGACACAAGAACGATAGAGGCTCGCGAGCCGCAAGAATGGAAAGTTTCGGAGCACCTAAATGAAACTAGCTTAAGTGACAAACTGCGCAGCACATTAGAAGAAACAGAAAGTGTTGCTTTTTTGGTGGTGAAAAACGATGCCATTGTATTTGAAGAATACTGGGATGGTTATTCGGCCGAAAGTCATACCAATAGTTTCAGCATGGCAAAAAGCATTACAACCTTGTTAGCTCAAGTGGCTATTCAAGACGGGTATATAAACAGCTGGGACGATGATGTGATAAAATATATCCCTGAACTAAAAGGTGAATTTGCCGGTGAGTTAAGGCTGAGCCATCTTAGCACCATGACTGCTGGATTGGAATGGGATGAAGATTATAAAAATCCGTTTACTATTACTGCCAAAGTAAATTATGGCAAAGATGCAGAAAAAACCATTTTGGAAGAGGTAAGCGTAAAATACACCCCCGGAGAAGAGTATAAATATGTAGGGGGAGCAGTAGAATTACTTGCAATGGTGATAACACGAGCTACTAAAAGAACCCTTTCAGAGTATGCCCAAGAAACCCTATGGGCCCACATGGGAGCCGAGCATGACGCCTATTGGAGCCTAGATCATGAGGATGGTATGGAGCTCGCCTATTGCTGTTTTAATTCAAACGCAAGAGATTTTGCCCGGTTTGGTAAACTGATGATAAATAAAGGAAACTGGGAAGGAAACCAACTGATTGATTCCAGCTTTATAGATTTGGCTACTAGTCCGGGGCTTGTGCCTTATTATGGTTATGCCATGTGGCTATATGATGAAAATGGCATTCAAGCAAATTATTTTAGAGGTATAGGTGGCCAATATGTTATAACCATACCCGAAAAAGATATTGTGATTTGCCGATTGGGCCATAAGCGCTTGCCTGTAGAAAACAAAATGCCCGGAGAAGTTCCGATTCTTATAGAAGAAGTGGTGAAGTCTTTTGGAAATTAAAGCCTGAAACCCACACAAAAGCTAAGTACATACTGCTTACTGCTTACCGAAGTAATAGATGGGGAGCTAAACTCTATATAATCAGAAATGCCGTACTCGTAGTTAATATCAAAGGTAAAAAACAGTAAATCTATACCTGCTCCCAGCACTCCGGCTACGTGTGCATGCGAATAGTCTTCTTTGCGAATGGCAATACTGTTGTTACTCTCATCTATAGCTACCGGAAAATTTGCTACAAAACCTCCATTCAAACGTAATGTTACGGCCTTGGTACTTAGCAGGCGAGCACCTAATTGAACTGGTACTTTTATAGAGCTTAGATTGATTTCTTGCGTGGAGTTAACCAAATCAATATGAGGAAAATCTACGGTAAACTGCTCTTTATAAGCTGTGAAATAAACACCTGGCTGAAAGAAGAATACACCGCTACCTAACCTCACATCTAATCCGGCTCTGTATCCCGATTCTTGATTCGCCTCTATCTCTTTGGGATGATCGGTAAAACCAGAAAAATCTAATCCACCCTTTATATTTAAATAAAAAACTCTGTCTGAACCTTGGCCTGACAAAGAAAGGCCGGAGAATAACAAGGCTAAAAAAACAATCTGTTTTGCCAGGAACATTTGAGCTTTCCCCAGCGTAGGCACGCTACGATCTGTTTTATTTTTTATAAGCATTTATCTCTAAATTTTCATCAGCTAAAGTGAGCTTGAAATGTTTGCTTCGGCCTATTGAAAAAATTACTTCCAACCTGTACTCTCTGGTGCGCTCCTCTGTAGGGTACCACACATTTTCAGCAGAATCTACCAATATCAGCAGCCCCTCATCATCTCCTACAGCACAAAAGGTATTGTTGCTTTTTCTAAATTTCTCTAATCCTGTAGCTTTAGCTATATAATTGTAGGCTGTGCTTACCTGAAATACTGGCAAGCCTACCTCGCTTATATTTAATACCGATGACTCACTAAACGACTTTACACGCTTTTTATTGAAATTAGACCTCCCGATAAACTCTACCACATTGCCAGCCGGATCAATAAAATACAAGGCTTTAGCATCCCATGATTCGAAATTCTTAATCTTTCCATCATCAGTAGTCAATACATCCACACGCTTGTTTAACCAATCAAGAGCCTGCTCTATAGCGTTGTACGAAATGTTTACTGCGAAATGATAATAAGCTTTTTTAAGCCTGTTTTCCTTAAATGTCAAAAGGGAATCACCGAGCTTAATGCTAAAGAGCTCATCTGTTTCCTCCAGTATTTTAAATTTGAATTTGCGTGTATAGAAATACTTCAGCTCATCAAGATTTGCGCAGTCTATTGTTAGATGTTTAATTTTCATGTCCCTCGCTTCAGATTATGAATTATGAGCCGATCTGCCTCCAGAATATCATGTTTCTTAACATCATGTGGACCCATCCATTGAGCATCAACATGTTCTTTTAACAGTATTTCGCCAAGACGAATTTCACAAATTACAGGAACTAAAACAATCTTTTTGTTTGGATAACTGAACTCAACAGCCGTCAACTCACTGATAGCCTCCACTTCTACCCCAAGCTCTTCTTTTATTTCTCGCACAATGGCTTGTGATGCGTTTTCGCCTTCCTTAAGCTTACCTCCAGCAAATTCCCATTGCAATGGATGCTCCATCTGCGGGCCTCTTTGCACCATGAGCCACTCCTTATTTTTATTCTCAATAATAGCGCAGGCCACCTTTATCATAGCAACAATGATAGCTATTTTTGTGAAATGGCATCAGAGAAGATTCGCAACATTTTAAAATCGCTTCCTACACAACCGGGTATTTATCAGCACCTAGATAAAACAGGGAAAATACTCTACATAGGCAAGGCCAAAAATATAAAGCGAAGGGTAAGCTCTTACTTCAACAAAACTCATGATAGCGCACGCCTAGCCCTGTTGGTAAAAAATATTGATGACATAAAAATTATAGTAACCGAAACGGAGTTTGACGCGCTACTGCTCGAAAACAATCTTATAAAGGAATATCAACCTCGGTATAATGTCAGCCTGAAAGACGATAAAACCTATCCTTGGATTTGTATAAAAAATGAGCGATTTCCGCGTATTTTCTCCACTCGAATTAACGTTCGTGATGGGTCTGAATATTATGGTCCGTATGCTTCGGGTAAAATGATGCACACCGTACTTGACCTGATAAAACAGCTGTACAAGCTGCGAACTTGCAAATACGCCCTAAGCGAAGAAAACATAGAACAAGGAAAGTTTAGAATTTGCCTGGAATACCATATTGGAAATTGCAAAGGGCCCTGTGAGGGCCGTCAAACTGAGGAGGACTATAATGCAGATATTGATGCAGCACGGCTCTTGATAAAGGGAAACCTAAATGCATCAAAACAAAGACTGCAAGAGCAAATGAACGCTTTAGCGGCTGAGCTAAAATTTGAGGAAGCTCAAGTTATCAAAGAAAAAATTGGCTTAATAGAACGTTATCAGGCCAAATCTACCGTGGTACATCCCACCATCACCAATGTTGATGTATTTACTGTGCTAACCGATGCACAATTTGCCTATGTCAATTATTTGAAAATAATAGATGGTGCCATTTTGCAATCGCACACTTTAGAAATAAAAAAGAAACTGGACGAAAGCCCCGAAGAACTCCTCGAACTATCTATTCCCGAAATAAGGGCCAAGTTCGATTCTACTTCCAAGGAGCTCTTTTTATCACATAAGGTAAAACTTGACATCCCGGGGCTTAGCATGAAAGTACCTCAGCGTGGAGACAAGAAGCACCTTATTGACTTAAGCCTTAAAAATGCCA
>JAUICR010000013.1 GCA_030427785.1 Bacteroidia bacterium
ATGGAAAGCGGGGAGGTGCTGAAGCTGAACCCTGGTGAAGTAAAGGGGGAGTATACGCGCAAAATGAATGAATTTGGAAAGCTGCTAAAGGAGAAATGTATGCAGTATAAAATAGATTTGGTAGAGGCAGATGTAAGCCGTGGATATCACCCTATTTTGCAGGAGTATTTGCTCAAGCGAAAGCGGATGTTTTAAGAGTTTTTTGGCAAAAAGAAATTTTTAAAATTAAATGTTTGGTGAAGTACACAAAGTATTTATATTTGCGCTCCCGTTACAGAAACGGAAATTGGTCTGGTAGTTCAGTTGGTTAGAATACCTGCCTGTCACGCAGGGGGTCGCGAGTTCGAGTCTCGTCCAGACCGCCAACAAAAGATAAAGCCCTTACTAGTATTACTGGTAAGGGCTTTTTAATTCTACTACCACTTTGTTGGAGTGTTTGCTATTCTACCAATTGGTATATGTCCCTTAAATTCCGCGCCTTACCATTATAATCAAGTCCAAAGCCAATCACAAATGCATCACTAATCTCAAATGCAATATGCTTAATCGGAAGTTTTGGGTATTTAAGTTGATTTGGCTTATAAAGTAATGTTGAAATAATAATAGAGGCAGGGTTTTGGTCTGTTAATTTTTCAATTAGATAATTGGTAGTTAATCCTGTTTCAACAATATCTTCGAGAATGATAATATGGCGTTCGCTAATGTCACAATCAATTCCGTAAAATTCCTTTATCTCATTTGATGAATGTGTCCCATCGTAAGATTTTAATCGTACAAAAGATATTTCGTAATCAAATGAGAGGTTGCGAAGTAACTCTGCGGCAAAGAAAAACCCGCCATTCAACACACATAAAAATAGAGGGTTTTTATACTGATACTCATCTAAGATGCGCTGTGCAACTTCACTTATTCGCTTGATAATTTCATCTTCCAGCAAAAATGGAGTAAAGCTTAAGTTGTCGATTTTGAGGGTATCCATATTCATGTTTTGAAGTTTTAAATCTAAAGTTTTTTATGGCTTAGAAAGCTTTTTCTATCAATCCATTTTTTTCGTGGACATCCATAAACTCTGCGCATCTTTGCGTATAAATTTTATTGTGATGCCAAATCCTGGAATTCCATTTGACGAAAAAATTCTCGAAAATATTGCCGAAAGCAAGGAGCTTATTCAAGCGCGGATAATTAGACTGCAAGAGCAGGTAGGAGAAAAACCTTTTCATAAGCAGGAGATCGAAAAGGCAATTTCTGTTCTTGATTTAACAACCTTGCAGGGCGATGATACCGAAGAGCGCGTAACCTCTTTGTTGCAAAAGGCGCAAAGGCCACTTGAGGGTAATACTATTTCTGTGGCGGCAGTGTGTTTGTATCAACCTTTTGTGGCGCAAGCCGTAGCTCAACTTAAAGACACGGAAATAAAGGTGGCCACTGTAGCGGGAGGTTTCCCTGCGGGGCAAATGGCCATCGATGTAAAGTGTAGCGATATTCAAAAATCGGTAGAGCTTGGTGCTACAGAAATTGATGCTGTAATTAATCGCTCGAATCCTCTCACCGGAAATTGGGACGCATTATACAATGAAGTACGCGCCTTCAAAACTGCTTGTGGGCTGGCAAAACTCAAGGTGATTATTGCCACGGGCGAACTAGGCGACTATACAACGATTGCAAAAACAAGTTGGGTGTGTATGATGGCCGGTGCTGATTTTATAAAAACCAGCACAGGATTAGAAAAGGTGAATGCCACGCTAGAGGCGGGCTATGTGATGCTGAAGACTATTAGAGAATATGAAAAACTCACAGGTTTTGCCGTAGGCTTCAAACCAGCAGGGGGCATAAGAACCACCCAGCAAGCAATGGAATGGTTTCAATTAGTGCGCGAAGAATTGGGTGAAAAATGGGCTGACAAATCTTTATTTAGAATTGGAGCCAGCAGTTTGTTGGACGATTTGCTTACCGAGTACAAGCAGCTATAAATTCAATTGCTAAAACGATTTAATACCAGAACGATGAGTTTCTCCACGGCTTCGCTATGATTTTCTAAGTAGGTTTTGGTGGCACGGTTTGCAATGATGGCATTTACGGTACAGCACTCAAATTCAAACATTTTTCCGAGACTAAAAAGTGCCGAGGTTTCCATATCAAAATTGGTGATTTGCCTTTCTCCCGATCTAAAGGTTTGAAATTTTTGCTGGACGTCAACTATTTTGTTAGAAGTTAAATTCCGTCCTTGAGGTGCATAAAAACCTGTGCCAGTGGCTGTAATGCCATGCACCATATCAAAGGCAATTTGTTTCAAAAGCGCTTGAGATGCTTCAGAAAAGTATGGTGTGGCTAAATTTTTGGGCCAGGAAATTTGATGGATAAAATCAGCGGAAAGTGCTTTTTCACTTGTGCTAAAATCAAGATTGTAATAATAGGGTAGGCCGTCAAAACCCAAACCAAAGGCTGATGCTACAAAACTGCCGACTTCAATATTAGGCTGCAGCGCCCCAGATGTGCCTATACGCACAATTTCTAGTTTTCTTTTTTCGGGTTTTAATTGGCGATTCTCAGGGTTGATATGTGTAGCTGCGTAAAGCTCATTCAGCACAATGTCAATATTGTCAGTGCCGATTCCTGTGGAAATCACAGTGATTCTACTGCCATTATAAAAACCGGTATGCGTTATAAATTCCCGGTTTTTTATGCGGTACTCCATGGTGTCAAAGTGCCGACTTATTTGCTCCACCCGGTTTTGGTCGCCTACCAAAATTACCTTGTTGGCTATATGCTCGTTCTTTAAATGGAGATGATATACGCTGCCATCCGCATTTAATACCAAATCTGTTTCTGTAAAAACTTTAGTTTCCATTGGCGAAAAATAGCAATCCTTTGCCCACCTATACATGATAAATAATAGGTTTTAGTTATCGCGATTCTAGTAGATTGCAAAGATTTTAAAACTGAAATTATGAGTTTACATATAGCTGCAAAACCAGGTGATATTGCCGATACGGTACTTATTTCGGGCGACCCATTGCGTATTAAGCATATGGCCGAATTGTTTTTGGAAGATGCTTTTTGTTTTAATGATATTCGTGGAATGCTGGGCTATACGGGCTTTTATAAAGGTAAACGAGTTTCTATGATGGGTACAGGAATTGGGATTCCTACCACCACTTTGTTCGTTCATGAACTGGCAAGCAGTTATGATGTAAAAAATATTATTCGTGTGGGTACCATGGGAGCAATGCAGTCGGATTTGGAGATAGGCGATTTGGTTTTAGCCATGAGTGCCAGCAGTGATTCTAGTATGAACAGGCTTTATTTTGATGGCTTGGATTTTGCCCCAACTGCCAATTTTCAATTGTTGCAAAAGGCTGTGGCAGTAGCTCACGACAATACTTTTGCTACAAGGGTGGGGAGTATTTTTAGTACTGATAGTTTTTATAGCGAACAAGAAAATCGTTGGGAAAAGTGGATTGCACATGGTACTCTAGGGGTGGAGATGGAAACATCAGCGCTATATACCTTGGCCGCCAAATTCAAGATGAAGGCTCTGTCCATTTTATCAGTGAGCGACAATCTTGTTACGGGTACTTCTGCTACGGCCAATGTTCGCGAAACAGCCTTTAGCAATATGTTTAGGGTAGCACTTGAAATTGCTGAATAGGTGGGGTTTGAGCAGTGTTTGATTCCTATTAAGGCATAAAAGGATTGGCTCTCGTTCTTGCTCTATTTTGTAATAAAGTTATCCTTTTTAAGACAAAAAACTTGATTAAAAAAGAATGAACATACCATGTCCAAAAGCAAAGTATCTAAAAAAGCAGGGGATAAAAAGAAGCACAACAACCTTCTTGCTAAAAAGAAGGCCAAGGAGCGTGAGGCGGCCGAAAAACGCAAGGAGCGATTAAAGGAGCTAAACAGAATTAAACAGTTGAATAAAGAGTAAGCATATTTTTACCTTTTACGTCAATTCCAAAGTTTTAAACTTTGGAAAAGGTGATGTCAACTAGACTTATCTTCGCGGCCAAATTTTGGGAGTGAAATGGGACAGAAGGAAGAAGCAATAGAAAAGGAGAAATTATCGCAGGAGCAAATAGATTTATGCCTGGCGGTATTGCAAACCTTGAATGAGGATACCAATCAAATTTTTGACATTCCAAAACCTAAGCGTGTAGACTTGCTGATGGCTGCAGGATTGCTTTCGAGGCCGAGCCGTGAGGAATTTGCCAGAAGGAAAAAAGAAGCCAAAAAAGCCCAAAAGCGAAAGCTTAAAGAAAAGGATAAGCATGCTCGCAATGCTACCGGCATTCGCAGTGCGCGTGAGGCGGTGGTTTTTAAGGCGCCTATTATGCTGGAGCAAGGCACAGATGTGACGGATAAAGAAGTGCCTTTAGAATCTCCCCGTAATTGCTACGTGTGCAAAGCAAAGTTTGATAAGCTCCACCACTTTTACGATACCATGTGTAAAGACTGTGGTGACTTCAATTATGCAAAGCGTTTTCAAACAGCTGATCTCACAGGCCAGGTAGCTTTGGTTACTGGTTCGAGGTTAAAAATAGGATACCATATCACCCTAATGATGTTGCGTGCAGGGGCTACGGTTATAGCCACTACACGTTTCCCAGTAGATTCTGCTTTGCGCTTTTCGCAAGAGGCTGATTTTACAAAATGGGGACATCGCCTAAAGATTCACGGATTGGATTTGAGGCATATTCCAAGTGTCGAAATCTTCTGCAATTTTATTGAGCAGCGCTATGATCGTTTGGATATCTTAATCAATAATGCCGCACAAACGGTAAGACGTCCGGCTGGTTTTTATCAGCATTTGATGGCTAATGAAGAACGCCCGGTTTCAGAGTTGCCCGTTTATGCCAAAGATTTATTGGCCGATCACGAGTCTTGTTTAAATGAATTACGTGAGTTGAGTTCAGGGTTTGCCGAAGGACAAAACAAAAATTTACCGGTAAGCTGGCATGGTAAGCAGCTGGGGATTGGCTTAAGTGCTTCGGCTAAGCTTTCTCAAATACCTTATAGCATTGATAATTCGCTGAGTGCCGAAGAGGTTTTTCCACAAGGTAAATTGGATGCAGATTTACAGCAAGTAGATTTACGCAAAACTAATAGCTGGCGATTGAAACTTGGTGAAATCAATACCACCGAAATGCTGGAAGTACAACTAGTAAATGCTGTAGCGCCATTTGTTTTGTGTAATCGATTAGCTGATTTGATGAAAAAGGAAAATACGGGCATCAAGCACATTATAAATGTGTCGGCTATGGAAGGGAAATTTCACCGCTGGCATAAGGAAGATCGCCATCCACATACCAACATGGCCAAGGCCGCCCTTAATATGATGACACATACCGCTGCTTCAGATTTTGCCAAATACGGCATTTACATGAATGCGGTAGATACTGGTTGGGTAACGGATGAAGATCCGGCCGAATTGGCAAAGCGCAAGGAAGAGGTTCACGATTTTCAGCCACCACTGGATATTGTAGATGGAGCAGCCCGAGTGATGGATCCTCTATTTGACGGAATCAATACCGGTAAGCACTGGTGTGGTAAGTTCTTGAAAGATTATAAACCAATTGATTGGTAGAATTATTTTGGTGTTAAGAAAATCTCTGCAATCATACATCTAGCACTGCCACCACCTAAAGTTTCGATAGTGGTAAGCGGGCTATGTACAATTTTTACCTTTTTTTCAATTTCATGTAATTGCTCAGGGGTATAGGCTTCATAAGCTTGACTTGACATGGCCAACAATTGCTTTTCACTTTTTGATTGCAGCTGCAATACGTTGGCTGCAAAGTGATTCATCTGGTTAAAGTTGATTTCAATTAACGTTCTACCCCCTTTTTTTAGTTGCTCTACTACAAGCTGTTGCTTTTCTTTTCCGGCTATGCTTTCGGTACACACTACCGCTATATCACTGCCTACACTCATCATTACATTGGTATGGTAAATGGCCAGACCATTTTGATCTTTTGCCAAAAAAGGAAAGGAGGAATAGCCAATGCTTTTGCAATAACTCTTAAATAATTTTTCATCTGTACGGGTAGAGATGGCCCCATAGGCTACCTTATTTTGATGATCAAACACCATGCTTCCGGTTCCTTCCAGGTAGCGGCTTTTGTTTTCGCTAGGCGAAAGGTCAATAGTGTTTTCTACCTCAAAATCCGAATTTAATTTCTTTAAGATTTCATCGCTCCGTTCAAGCCTTCTATTGGGTGCTTCCATAGGGTAGAGGTACACGGTGCCATTTGTATCTGTGCTAATCCAGTTGTTAGGAAAAACTGAATCGGGCTTTCTAGGTTCGGCAGTATCGTTAATCACCACCACAGTTACACCTTCTGATTGCAGATTTTTTACAAATTGATCAAATTCTTTTAGGGCTATTTTTTGGATTTCCTTGACTTCTTTGTCAGCCAGGCTAATTTGGAAATGGTTGCTAGGAGCGGTTTCATCGTTAAAGCCAAAATTGGCAGGACGCACCATTAGTACAGTAGAGGAGGAGCTGTGAGTAAGCATAGCTTGTTGATTTCTCCAAATCTACATTTATTTCTCACAGAAAAAATACTTAGTGTTTGTTGAGTGTAACCACAAATTCAGAACCTACATTTTCTTCGCTCGAAAAGTGAATAGAGCCGCCCATGGCCTCTGCAAAATCCTGGCAAAGTACGAGCCCTAATCCCACACCATTTTCACGATTAGTTCCTACCGTGGGTTTTATTTTAGTTTGAAAGAAATTTGATTGTTTTTCAGCTGGTATGCCAACGCCCGTATCTGAAATGCAAATTTGAATTTTGTCTTTTTTGGCTTTGGCAGCTATGTTTACGGAACCGTTTTCGTGGGTAAATTTTATTCCGTTGTTCACCAAATTGCGGATAATCAGATACACCATTTCCGATTCGCCTAATACGATATGATCACATGCATCAAGGTCGCAGTGAATATCTATTTTTTTCTTTTCGGCATCATGACGCATTAGATTTACCACGGCATCACAATGATTTCTAAGCTTAACAGGTTTAAGTTCCTCTGCTTTCAGTGTTTTCTTTACAGACCAATTAAGAAGATTGTTTAATAAATCGGAGGTGTTGCGTGTATGTTCTAGCAGCTGATTGTTTATCATATCCCGTTCTTCAGCGGTCATGTCCAATTCTGCCAATACCTCCAAGTACGAGCTAATAGAATTTAATGGACTACGCAAATCATGGGCTATAATGCTAAATAGGCGATCTTTCTCTTTATTACTAAAGTCCAGCTCTTTGATTTTACGCTCTAGTAGTACGGCAGTTTTTTTAGCTGATTTTTTTTCGGCTACATAAGATGATCGTATGTATTTCCCAATGAAAAAAACAAATATGATCACAATCATAAAAGTATATCCATTGTCCAAAAGCATCTCAGCTTGACTGTTGTAATTATAAGTAATGTACTCTGATAAATGCAGTTCGCTAAAAAACAGAAAAGGCACTAACAATAAGTGACAGCCTAACCATAGCACATGCCACCGTGGTTTTGTAACTACTAATAATAGTAAAAAGCTTAGTACAAAGGCATAGCCGGTAGGGCCAGAGATTCCGGAGTTTAGATAATACAGAATGATGAGGAAGGAGTAGCTAAACAGAGCGAAAATAAAACTGGCTATGGAGTACTTGCGCTTTACCCTTGATAAGATAAAGAGGTATAAGCCAATAGCGGTAAATACGGATGTCCATAAGGCCAATTCGGTATATCCAAAGGCAGCATTAATAACGCTGGCTAAAAACAGCGTGATGGATGAAAAAAAACACAAGGCATTTAGCGCTCTATGTTCCATCGAAAATTCATGCTGATTTCCGAAAAGGCGATTGACTTTTATTTTTTTATAGACATTCATTAATAGGTTAGTATTGGTAGGAGGAATGTTGGGTGTGGTAAATGTATTTAATTCTATACTATGTAAAAAATAGAACCCTGGCAGCAACCTTTTACAGATGCCATCCAGGATTCATCACTCCAACCAATGTTATACAATTGGTTAGCAGCAAAACTAGAGTTGGAGTGTATAGCTTTTAAATTATTAGTAATGTGGAAAGGACCTCCACCTCCCTTGCAGGTAGGTAGAGATCCGTCACTCCAACCAATATTGAATAGTTGGGTAGTACATCTACAGTTGGAGCGACAATAGCTTGTGTTATTAAAAAAATGGAAAGAATCTCCACCTTCTTTTTGGGAAGGCAGAGATTCGTCACTCCAACCAATAAGGTACGGTTGGTAGTTTGCACAACTACAGTTGGAGTTTAAATAATAAATGGTTCGAATACTATTAAAGTGAACTCCACCTTCCAAAAAGGAAGGCAGAGATCGGTCACTCCAACCAATATGGTACGGTTGGGGAGTAGTAGCACTACTGTTGGAGTGAAAATAATTTGTGTAGCTAATAGTATGAAGAGGATCTCCACCTTCTTTTTGGGAAGGCAGAGATCCGTCACTCCAACCAATATTAAATACCTGATCAGCTAAATGCGTGATGGTGGAGCAGAAATCCATAAAAAGTTGGGCTTGGAAAGGACCCCCGATTCCGTATTTCAGAATACAGGGATCCATCACTCCAACCAATGCAGTAACATTTCTATTTATGGATTCCACAGATACAGGTCTTTAAAATTGGAGTTTATATCATCCATTAACATAAAACAGTTATCATGTGATTTTTTGCCTTTTCCGCGCCCTTTGCCACGGCATATTCCCACCGGAAATGCATAAGCAAGTCCCACCTCATGGGTACCGTACGTGCGATGAGGGCCTAGATTAGAAACAGTAACATCATAGCTATAGCCTATAGTAAAACCATTGAAACTTACTAAGCCTTGTATGATTATGGCATCTACGTTTTTATCAATTAGTAGAAAATTTTGTCTTCTGAAACCCACATTCAGTTTTGCATAGTTCTGAATGTCTTTGGCTACCATAAGCGTGTTAGACCTTAGGTTTGCCTGGTTGTCCGAAATCATCCCGATAGATAGGTAGCTAGGCTTGTTCACAAATTTCTTTAGTTGGAAGTAGGTAAAGAAGTGAAAGGTGTATCGGGTGGGTAATTTATTATCTGATCCAAAAAATGTTTCTACCGGTTGGTTGAGGTGAAAAGCCGCAGCGCCTAGTGATACGTACGATCCTTTTCTATTAATTTGAGCTTGCGTTCTAAATCCTGCGCTCACATCAAATATCATATTTGAGGTTTCGGCATAACCGCTTGCTACAGATGGTTGGTTTAAGTATCCTTCGTAAGGACTAAACTGATCGCTAAAGGTGAGCTTGCTCCAGTCTATAGTTTTTTGACCTACACCAACTGATAATCCTCCCGAGCTTATAATTTTATTTCTGTAAAGATTACGACCCATCCAGCGGGGCAGTTTACCCGGAAAATTGACTGACATCTGAAAAGTGGCGCTTTGGGTATTGAGGTGTCCTTCGCCTTCGGTATGATCATAGCCCATCAGTGCAAAGCCCACTTTCCCTTCGGCACATCCAGCATTTACATTAAATGTATTGGTAGTATAACCGCCCGGTACATTGGTCCATTGTCTTCTGGTATTTATCCCCACACTTATGTCTTCTGTGTATCCAGCATAGGCAGGGTTCAGGTAGTTCTTATTGAGATTGAACTGTGAGAATACTGGGTCCTGAGCATTTGCCCTATTGACCCAAACGGCTAGCGCAAGCACTAGTATTGTTTTAGCGTATAAGTGTAACCGTTCCATAAGGTAATTTTGAGTTATTATCCTTTTCACCCCACTTAGTGCCATCATTAAATATGGCATCTATTTTCCACACGTAGGCACCCATGGGTAGGTCGGTACCTTTCTTGGCATGCTTACCATCCCAAGGTTCATTTGGTATTCCATTCTCATCTAATGAGGTAGATTCAAAAATCACATTCCCCCATTCGTCAAATATGCGCAGGTGATACTCTTTCATAGAGTGACCTGATGGCAAGAAATAATTTGCCAGACCTGCACCTTCTAAATCCGGAGCAAAGGCATTTGGTGCAAATAGTAAGTATCCTTTTAGGTTTAGCTCTTCGCAAATCGTATCCGCACATCCAAAATCGTTTGACACATATAAGCAAACTTCAAACAGGTAGTCGTTTTCGAATAAATCAACATTATAAGTGTGTTTCGGATTCTTTTCATAGCTATGCTTACCGTCACCAAAAGTCCAGTAGTAGTGAGTATTTGCATCCAAATACTGACTGGTATTAATAAAGTTGAAAGACTTAGAGTTAACCTCGGCACTGCTAAAAGAAGCAATAGGCGTGGTATACACATTTACGTAATTGCCAATGGTAAGGGTATCGATACAACCACCGTCCGATTCTACCACCAGCGTAACCGTATACTGACCAGGAACCGCGTAGGTGTGGGTCACATTTGGGCTTCCGCTAAAAGTATTGCCGTCACCAAAATCCCAATCATATCTAATAATAGAACCAGGGCCATTAAAATTGTAGATAGAACTATCAGTGAAGTATACGGTAAGTGGCGCACATCCTTCTAGTATATCACCTTCAAAACCAGCCTTAGGGAATGGTTTGATGTACACGGGTTTGATAATAGAATCAATACATCCATTGGCATTGTAAGCCACCAATAGCACATCATAAGCTCCATCCTGCATATAGATGTGTGAAGGGTTTACAAGAGTAGAAGTAATAGAACCTCTGTTTCCGTTATAATCGAGATCCCAGTAGTATCCTGCCGCACTGGTAGATTGATTGATAAAGGAGATTTGCTGTGGAGCACCACATTTTTTACCCAATGCATTGGTAGTAATAAAATCAGCCTTGCTAATAGGGAAGATGTTTACCATCCTAGTGCTACTATCGGTACAACCAAAACTGGTAGAATGAATTAGCGTAACGGTGTAAATACCTGGTGCAGCATAGGTGTGTTGTGGGTTGCTGGCTACCGATGTATTTCCGTCACCAAATTTCCAAATGGTTCCTACTATCTGCCCGTTTACAGTAGTACTACTATCGGTAAAGCTTACAGGTTGATTATTAAAACAAGCATTGGTTACTCCAAAGTCGATATCTGGTTTACCATAAATGGTAATTGATTTGCGAATAGAATCTTGACAACCTGAGGTGGTGGTTACAGTAAGTTTTACCGAATACGTACCAGGATTCAGGAAGTAATGCGAAGGACTCGTTAGGAAGGTACTTGTACCATCGCCAAAGTCCCAATGGTAGCCGATAATAGCATTTGTATTGGAGGTACTTAGGTTTAAGAAATTCACAAGATTGTCTTCACAAGTAGCACCGCTATGCGAAAAATCGGCAGTAGGAGAAGGGTAGACGGTTATGGTTTTATAAGCCGTGTCAGCACTACATGCGTCTACCACAAATTGGGCTATCACATAAGTTCCCGGTGTATTGTAGGTATACAAGAATGAATCTCCAATGGCGGTAGGTTGATTACAGATTCCTGTAGCCGTATCAAAATCAAGACACCAGCTGGTACTCGTTCCTCCAAATGATTTATCAGTTACAGTAACTGTAAGAGGTCCACATCCCGAGGCAGGAGTAGCTCCTATAAAGGCTTGTATATTATTTGGGTGAACCGTAATAGGTATTGAGATGGTGCTGTCACCACAATTGTTTACGGCCGTTACCAATACATTGAAAATTGTATCGTGAACAATGGTATTTGTAAAGGTGTGATGTTGCTGACCCCATATCCATATCGTGTCATTATTAGGAGTTATCTGGAAGAACTTGTAGATGGTATCTACTACACCGTCTCCATAATCAAATATCATATAGTCCGGTTGTCCTTTGGTAAGTCCGTCTAATTGGAAGGTAACCGTAAGTGGGTTACAGCCAATAGTAACCGATGGAAGCACCACAGGTACAGGCATTGACTTAAGTGTAAGGGTATCTATATAAGTGGCAGATCCACAACAGTTAGAAACTGTTTGACTGATAAAGTAACTGGTATCGGCTCCATAATTTGGTAGGAAAGTAGGTAGTGGATTCGGGTTTTGCTGATTTGTACTGTAAAGCAAAATCTTATTATTAGCACTATCCAGCACATACACTTGCCATAAGTAGCTATCAATTAATCCAGTGCTACCATCAGTGGCACTAGTATTAAAAGGTCCACATTCCGAAACGCTATCAAGCGTAAAGAAAGGCTGTGGAATTTCATTGATGAAATAGCTTTTCTGAACCGTATCAGTACAGCCATATTGGCTAGTAATGATTAGGCGAACATCGTGCATTCCTGGTGTAGTAAAAGTGTGCGATGGGTTTTGAGTGGTATATTCTACCGTACCATCTGCGTCTATATCCCAAGCCCATTGGGTAATGTTTCCGCCAAGGCTAAAGATGCTTGAGCCATCAGTAAGCGTTACCGCTTGATCTTTACATAAAGTATCTACACCACATACGCTGCTGATATTGAAATTGGCAATAGGGCGGGGGTATATCGTGATAGTATCGGCCAAAGTATTGCTACAGCCATGAATGTTTGTTGCTGTAAGTGTTACTGTGTATTTACCAGGAGCAGGGAATAGGTGTGATGGATTCTGAGACGAACTTGTGGTTCCGTCACCAAAATCCCAAGCCCAAGTAGTAATAGCATGAATGCTTTGTGTATTGTTTACAAATACCACACTATCAGTAATACAACTGTTAGCCGCTGTCCAGTCCATGTCTATCTGTGCGTATACGGTTATGTTTTGCACTACCGAATCCTGACATCCAAATCCAGAAACTGGAATCATCTTAATTTCATAAATCGAATCTTGAGTCACACTACTATTGGTAAATGTGTGGATAGGGTGCTGAACATTGGAGAATAATTTTCCATTAGCATACCAATCCCACGCAGTGAAACCGGGAACAGTATCAGTAAAGGTGATGGTAAGTGGATTACACCCCGCATATGTGCTAGCCATAAAGCCCGGAAAAGCTTTACCTATTGTATACATCAGTGATTCTACAGTGTCGCTCTTACACAAGTGGATACTCACAGCCGTAAGACGGATGATTACTGAATCTCCAGGAGCACCTAGTAGATAATTAATGGAATCGCTGTGTGAGTAGGTTGCAATTACGGCACGGGTATTTGGATCTAAAAGTTCCCAAGTATAGCTGGCATTGGCACCAGGGTAGTGGATGTTATTTACTACAGTACTGTCAATTAACCATGGCGCACAATCGGCCTGACTAATAAGCGTGATACTAGCCTTAGGGTCAGGATGTACGGTTATACTATCAATCACCGTATCAGTACAACCAAAAGCATTGGTGGCAATTAAAGTGATTACATAAGTAGTATCTCTGAATCCGTAGTTGATAAACGTAACCGTAGGAACAGAGTCGGTACTGGTTTGCCCATTGTGGAAATCCCAGAAGAAAGTCATGCTAGACCTATCCATTCCAGTTTGATTGGTAGTAGAAAGGTTCGCAAAGTTTAAGGTGAAAGGTCCGCATGAATCTTTGGTAGAAACACTAAACGCAGCTTGTGGCTTTGGGTATACGGTGTAGTTCTGAGTCATAGAATCCAAACAACCGTTTACGGTATCCGTTACTACCAAGGTAATAGTGTACACCACACTGTCATTGGTGCTTACAGGGTAGCTAATACCGGGGGTAGCACTATTTGGATTGCTAATAGTAGCTGCAGATGAAGTAGACCAGTAGTAGCCTAAATTACTTCCAGTAGAATTGTTGGTAGGTACTAGCGTAAGTGGAGCACAAGCCACAGCTGGCAAACTAAAGCTGGCCACAGGACGAGAGTATAAAGTGATTGGTTTTACAATCGTATCGCTACATCCATCGGTACTGGTTACAATAAGTGTAATGTAGAAGGTACTATCTATTCCTGATTGATTGTTGGCAAAAACTATTTGTGGGTTAGCAGCCGTAGGATTCGAAATCCAAGCAGTAGCCGATGAGGTACTCCATGAATAGGTTGCGCCTATTTTTCCGTTCGAAAGGTTGGTAGTAAAAACGGTATCCCAAGGACAAGAATTGGCTACAGCTGAAAAATCAGCAATTGGTTTTGGGAATACAACAACGGTGTGCTCCACAGAGTCTTTACAACCTGTACCTGCTTCTACGATGGCTTTTATGGTAATAAGGCTATCGTTTATAGTACTATTATTTATAAAGGTAAATACCGGTGCAGGTCCTGAGCTATGGAATACTCCGTTTACGTACCAATGACGATTGGTACCAGCAGAAGAGGAGTCGATAAGATTTAATACCATAGGCGAACAAGCACTATCGATTGCAGGCCTAAAATCAGCCGTTGGGTTTGGAATAGTGTACATCAATTGCGTGCTGGTATCTGATGTACAACCAAACAAACTTTCAGCAATTATTCTTAGAATTATAGAATCTCCGGAAGCGGTAATCACATGACTTAAGTTATAAAGGCCAGTATCTTGGGCCAACACCGTACCTCCAAGGTTTAGTATTTGCCAGTAGTATTGCTGATTGGCCGCAGGGTAATGGCTGGCCGTTACTACAGAAGAGTCAATTACAAAAGGAGCACAATTAGATACAATAGAAGTACTCAGTTCTGCCCTTGGATCAGGGTGAACCGTAATGGTATCCATTATGGTATCGGTACAGCCAAATTGGTTGCTTACTATTAATGTTACATAGTACGTGGTATCTACCACTCCGTTGTTTACAAACACACTGGTAGGCACTGAATCTGTTGAGAACAATCCATTTCCAAAATCCCAATCAAATGTTAAGTCGGCCAAAGTTTGCCCTGGCAGATTGGAGGTAGATTGGTTGCTAAAGTTTACCACCATTGGTCCACAGCTATCATTTACCGAAGGGGTGAAGGCAGCTGTAGGTCTTGGATATACGGTGTAGTTTGTACTTAAAGAATCAATACAACCATTGTCGTTGGTCAGCAATAAGCTGATTTTGTAAACCACTGAATCATTAAAAGAAACAGGAAAGCTAAAGCTCGGGTTGGCACCACCATTTCCGCTTATAGCCACACTTGGGCTTACGCTCCATGTATAGATAAGTGAATCGCCCAATGAACTATCAATTGGAGAAATGGCCACAGGCGAACATGCCGCTGCAGGCATTGTAAATATTGCAGTAGGCCTTGAGTATACCGTTATGTTTTGGGTGGTAGTATCCAAACATCCATCTACGCTTGCAATAATAAGTTGGATGGTATAAGTGCTATCAAATCCTGATTGATTGTCAACAAACGTAAATACAGGTGCAGCAGCAGTAGTATCCGAAATATTAACCGATGGGCTAGAGGCAGACCAGCGGTAGGTTGCACTTGTTTTGTATAGGCTTGATTGAACAGCACTTACCGAATCGTTGGCACAAATGCTGGCCGGTAAGCTAAATTGTGCTAATGGACGTGGATATACAGTAGCAGTACGAGTTAATGAATCTCTACATCCTGTACCAGCCATTACGGTAAGTTTTACCCTTATTAGTGTGTCTTTTGTATGGCTCAGGTTTTTGAATCTAAACTGAGGATTGGCAACTTGAGACACTAATGAATCGTTGAGATACCAGTAGTGTAATACACCTACGGTAGATGAATCAAAGGCTTGTACATCTAACTCAGAACAGCCAGCATTAACACTTAAACTAAAATCGGTTATAGGTGCAAAGATTACGTAGGCTATAAGGCTGTCTATATAGTAACATCCGTTCGGATCAACATATTCATAATAGATCATGTGATTTCCTGGCCCGGCAATATTGGGGTGGAAAGTACTACCTATTATTCCTGTACCTGACCACGTACCACCTGCATGCGATGAGAAGTTCAATAAGTGAATCAAACTATCATAACAAACTGAAATATTTGGTCCGGCATCTAAATCTATCACCGGGAAAACTAGTATTTCCACACTATCATAAGCAGTACAACCCAACGAATCGGTAACTTCTAGCACGTAAGTTACTGTGCTATCATGAGGGTAGCGTATTGTAGTAGGCGTGGTGTCGTTTTGGAGCTTTATAGAGGGCAACCATCTAAAGGTATAAGGTGGAGCACCACCACTTGCACTACCAACTAGCGAGGTAGTATCTGTATAACAAAGCGCCTGGTCTGGTCCTGCGTTTGAAAACAACTGTGGACGAGCATGCAAATCAAATTCTGTAGTGTCCTGACATCCTTTGGCATCGGTAACGATGACTTGTACTGTATAGCTTTGATTTAGCGAGCTAACATATAGCGAGTCACCTATATGCGAAATTCCGGCAGGTGTAGAGCTCCACTGATATTGGTAAGGAGCCAAGCCACCAGAGGCAGTTGCCACATAGCTAAAGTCGCTGGCAAAACAAAGAAGGGTATCGGGAATAGAATCAATAGTAGGAATTTCGAAAAATGAAACAACTACAGTATCACTGTCTTCACCACAGGTGTTGGTTACCTTGTGTGTAATGGTGTAAGCACCCAATTGGGTAAATCGTATTTCCGGAAATTCTGAAGTTGAATCGGTACTATTAATATAGGTCCAGCCGGTAGATGGACTAATGTTCCAATTGTAAGACAATGGCGCAAGGCTATCAAATTTGGTTGGCGTAAACGGTGGTGAAGAAAAGTCAATATCACGCAGGCCGCAATATTCCTGGTCAGCTCCTAAAAACACCGTGGGTTCGTTTTGTACCACTAAGGTTCGGACAAAGGAAGAGGTGTCACAGTGGTTATTGCTACTTATAGATATAGTATAAATATCACTAGAAAAGAAGTAGGCCTTAAATACAGAGTCGGTGCTATTGGTAAGCATATTGAAGCCTGTAGATGGCGATATTTCCCACTCTAGCTGAGTAGTATCACAAAAAGTGATAAGATTGTTCATGTAAAAGGCCGTTACCGTATCTGGTGCACAAATGGTGTCTTTGTCCATACCAAAAGTTGGATCAGGAATAGAGTCCACACATATTACTTGTACTGCGGTGTCTATTTCACATCCGGCTTGGTTTCCTACATATTGCTTTATGGTATAGTACCCCGTTTTATTAAAAGTAACATTCAGTTGAGGCGTACCGCCAAACCAGTTCATAGGATTACTACTTCCGTTGAAACTTCCTTGATACCCTGAGTTGAGGGTATAGGTAGCGGGTGAAATTTCCCAAACTAATAAGACGCTCGTATCACAACCATTCAAAGCGTTTTCGCTACCCCACGAGGCGTCATTTACCAATGCAGGATTGCCAATACAAACCCTTGGGTCTACATCAAAAGCCGCGGTGGGCGGGTCAGAAATATAGATAGGTTCAATAGATACTGTGGTGTTGGGCTGACAAGGAGCCTGTGCAGTAATTTTTATTTCAAATGAGTTGGCATAGCTGTAACTATTGTATCCACACGAAGGCTCAAAAAATGTATGGCTAATACTGTCAGGTGGCGGATGGCTAAGGGTAATAGGTGGGCTACCATCATTGGTTTCTATTATATAAATAGTACCCGGTGGGTTGGTTGAAGTCTTTAATATATCAAACCAAACAGTAATACCTGAGCTATCGTTAGGCAAACATTTTACGCTGCTACCTTTGGTGGCCAAACCTACAGCAGGGTTCGATCCGTAGAAGATTCGAATGGTATCGGTGTCTGCACAACCATTGGGTCCGTAAAGTGTAAGGGCCACTTTATAAAAACCTGTACCTGCATAGGTGTAGTTTAAAGATGGTGAAGGAAATACCGTTCCTGTTTGAACGGGAGAACCATTACCGAAATCGATAGAGTAGGAGGTGTATTGGCTGCTTGGCGTGGTACAAATAAATTGGAAGGTGGAGTTGGCTGGCAAACACCTGGTATAGGTAAGCTGACCGTTAAACATAATAGGGGTGCCTTGTGCTGCAAGGTTTGCAGTTGGGGCATTTATTACTGTATAAATATGGCTGGCCGTGTCAGTACACGAGCCGTTTTGGTAGTGATAGGTTATTTTATGTCTTCCAAGTCCGGCTATACTAGGATCAAACAATCCACCAACCATTCCATTACCCGTATAATATCCACCGGCAGGAGATCCGCCAATAGGCGCGGCAGGTGTGCCGCTTACACATAAGGTATCAATCGGGGGTGTAAAGCTTGCAGGAGAAGGAGTTCCTACCACTACATAATGATAGGCGGTATCAGTAGGTAAGCCACTGTCATAGCCAATTACGCGAACTACGTAGGTGCCTGGGCTACTGTAATTAATAGAGTGTGGGCCATTTCCGCTAGCACTACTAGGGGTGCCCGACTGGAAAAACCAAGATGCTGTAGAGTAACCAGAGCCGCTTGAAGTAAAACTGATACTGCCTGAGCTACATAGGTTTATCGTATCATTTACAGCACCTGGAGTACTCGAAATGTTAATTTGTGCGCTAGCATAGTTTGCTAGGAAGAAGATACCTGCAACCAGCAGTCTTCTCACACCTGGGATGATATGTAACTTAATTTTTTCCATAACCTAAGATTTTAGGTAGGTTGGAGCTAAATCTGAGTTTCAGATAATCTTAAGAGGGCTGCACAGCTAAGCGCAGTCCAAATACAGGAGCAAGAAGATGCTGGGGGTACAAGTAAGAGTAGAAAGAGAGAGTAGAGTTTAGTTTCATGACTTGAACTTTTTAATTAGAGAATCTTTTGAGAGTATGTTTCGGAACCAAATTTAGAAAAACAATCGAGCTAGCCAAGAAAGTTTTAGACGTAACACATTGAATGCTAATAATCTGTACTGATGTTTGCAGTGAGCTTGAACCAACTTTATTCTGTTGTTGAATTAGTAGCACTATAACTTTTTCTACACGCAAAGACCTGAAAAAAAAAGATTTTTATTTTTCGGTATCTGGTATTTATCAGTTATCCGATGCTAATGGACTTTTTCTTTGTGGCATTATCCTGTTACCACAAAGTAATTCTCCTTAACTATGAGAGTAGTGTAGAAAAACCAGGCTAAAAATGCCTCTTATAATGTAAACCCAGCTCGGGCTGCTAGCATCTTCAATGGATCCTAGCCTTTTACGTAATTTAATGACCAGGGTATGATTAGATTTTTCACAATAGGTGAAACTTAAGAGTACGATATCCCATTATCATATTAATAGAGATAGGTAAATAGTTAGTTTAGGATAAAATAAAATTTGCTTTACCGTAAAAATTAGTCTGTAAACCATTTTTGGGTGTTAAAATTCATTTTCATCACAACCTATAGAAAAATACTACCTGCCGTAAGAGTGTACTACACCGCAGTTCCAACCAGATTGGATGAGACATGACATTTTAAACTTGTGTATTTCTAATTCTAGCCCTTTTGAGAAAAAAAAAGATCAAATTGTCATTTTATGACTACCTATTACGCTGGTGAATGGTCACAGATTTTCGATGAACGACATTTTTTCAAATTTTTTTTCAAATTTTTTTTATCACATTGTTTTGAGTGTAACTATCTAGAATACCAGATGATATAAGTTATTTTGCTTGTAGAAAAAGTTATAATTGGAAAAAGGATTTTTTACAACGATTTCATTTTCAGGGCCTTTTTTAATTCTGTTTACTTATAAATTTGGAAGGCATTTGAAACGCAAAAAACTCTAATTATGAAACGTTACTCCGTTCTCCCAATTATTGTCTGCTGGCTCATACTATTATTTGTCATTGGCACAGTAAGCTCCCATCAACAACTCCAAGAAGAAAAACAACAGGCCGAAATAGTAGATCCTTCTACTCCGCCTTCAGATTCTATGGAGTCTCAAGTAAGTTATACCGAATCTCAGAATTGAGAAAGTAAGTTTACTCTTTGGTCTTATAAGACGGAGAGTGCTTAGATAGAAAAGCATCGTGAAGATGCCTGTATTGAGGATCTATTGCCACCCATGTAGGCGATGGATTTACATGAAGATTGAAGATTTTCTAAGCCGGAATAAAAACGATTATGTACTCTACTCCAACCAGGGCAATAAAAACTCTACTACTTGCCTTTTTGTTTTTTGCATCTATTTCCGCCACTGCATCGCATGTAGTGGGAGGAGAAATACGATATGAATGTTTAGGTGGTAATAACTATAAAGTTGTCCTTCAACTTTATCGCGATTGCTCAGGGGTGGTAATGCCGCCTAGCACTACGCTCACTATTCGTAGAGGTGACGGAACCTTAATAGGAAACTATACGGTTACCAAAGGGCCATCCTCATTTTTGTCAGTAAACAAACCAGGCTGTGGGCAGCCTACACCAAATATTTGTATCGAAACTGCTAAGTACACACTGGCCTCTGTTAATTTACCTCCATCACCTTTTGGTTATGATTTTCACAATCAAGGCTGCTGCCGAAACACTGCTGTAGATAATATTCCAAACGCTTGGCGCGAGGGTTATACTGTACATTCTCAAATACTGGGAAATGCCGCGGCTTGTAACAATAGTGCCTACTTTGTAAAATACCCACCTGTGGTATTGCCAGCTAATGTTCCCCTTAATATAGATGTACATGCGGCCGATCCGGATTCAGATTCACTTGGCTATGAAATTTGTGTACCATTGGATAACAATCCCGCACATGCTCCTTTTAATAATGTAGCCTTAAAGCCGGCTTACTCGCCAACTAACCTTACCAATAGCACGCCAGCACTTAGCATTAGCCCACAAGGGTATATTAATGGAGTAATAAATAATGCCGGAAAATACGCGGTAGGTATTTGCATTACTGAATATAAAAATGGAATACCCGTAGGGTCTATCCGAAGAGATTATCAATTTACTGTAATACAACCATGGACGGTTTTTGCTACTGTTCCTACCTTTACCAATACCTCTTGCCCATCTGCCAATGATGGAACGGCTACTGCTGCAGTAGGTGGAGGAAGTGGTCCCTATACTTTTTCCTGGAATCACGGCCCTAGTACAGCTTCAGTGTCCAATCTAGCCCCCGGTACTTATACAGTACATGTAACTGATGCACTGGGATGTAAAGATTCGGCAACAGTTACCATTGGCTCAAATGCGGCTTTTAATGCCAGTGTAGTAAGTCAGAACAACGCGGGTTGCGGTGCCTCTGCAGGCGGTAGCGCTACCGTTGCAGTTATAGGTGGTACAGCACCTATTACGGTTACATGGCCTGATGCTTCTACAGGTTTTTCACATTCCAATTTGAGCCCTGGTACTCATGGTGTTTGGATAAGTGATGGTGGTGGTTGCTCGGATACTTTATGGATTACCATTAACGCATCTTCCTCTAATATGACACTAAGTGGCACTACCACCGATGAGTCGTGTGCAGGTAGTGGCAATGGTGGAGTGGATCTTACTGTATCTAATGCGGTAGCTCCTTTTAGCTATAAGTGGAGTGATGGAGCCACCACTGAAGACAGAAATAATTTAACAGCCGGTAACTACTGGGTAGCTGTTACAGATAGCGGAGGTTGTACAGATACTGCCTTCTTTACCATCGGTTCATTACCATCCATAGTTGCTGCAGTAGATTCTATTAAAACAGTTACATGCCCGGGTGGAAATGATGGGTACGTTTCCATTAATACCACCAATGCCAAAGGCCCTGTAAGCTACCTATGGAGTACAGCCGCCACATCTTCTTCTGTTTCTTCATTAAAAGCGGGAATTTACTGGGTAGTTGTAAGCGACTCGAGCGGCTGTAGCGATTCTATTTCGGTACACCTTACTGCTCCTGATACTTTAATAATAAGTACCATACAAGTTACAAACCCCTTGTGTTTTGGCTCAACAGCGGGATCTATTACTACAAGCGTAGCAGGAGGTACCGCACCTTACTCTTTTAGTTGGAGCAATGGTGATACCACTCAATCTATTACTCACTTAGGTGCAGGTACTTATACACTTACGGCTACAGATGCCTTGGGCTGTGTTGCTAATCAGTCTTACACCATTTCCGAGCCAATTCAACTAGTGGTGAGCTTGCAGCAAATAATACATGAAAGTTGTGGAAATTCCAATGGATCTATTCGGGTAAGCACTTTAGGTGGTACAGCTCCTTACCAGTATTTGTGGAGCAGCGGTAGCAAAGATTCTCTAGCTTCTAATTTATCAGCAGGAGTGCATACTTTATGGTTAACGGACGCCAACGGATGTACAGATACAACTAGCTATACCCTACAAAACTCAATAGGGCCTGCCATTGTAGTAGATAGTGTAGCTTCAGCAAGTTGTGGGCAGAATAATGGATTTGCACAAGTATCAGCCAGTTCCGGAACTCCCCCCTACAGTTTTAGCTGGAGCAATGGAAAATTAGGTAACTCCGTATATAGCTTACATTCTGGGCAAATAGTAGCTTATGTAACCGATAGTTTGGGATGTATAGATAGCATTCAAATTTCGATACCAAACTCTGCAGGAGTTACGATGACATTAGATAGTCTATCAAGCCCATTATGTGCAGGCCAAGCTAATGCCTATGCTAGTGTGATGATAGCTGGTGGTACACCACCTTATAGCATTTTATGGTCCAATGGTGATACACTAACTAGCACTTCAAATTTAAGCGCTGGGCCGGCTTATGTGCTAATGACAGATGCTATGGGATGTAGTGATAGCATTAGTTTTAACGTGAGCCCTACACTGCCATTATCTGTAAGTTTAGATAGCTTAAAACACAATTCTTGTTTTGGTACTAATGATGGGTATCTGGCCATTAATGTTGCCGGAGGAACTGCCCCTTATAGCACAGTATGGAATACCACCGATTCAACCACCATTTTATCAAATGTTACTGCAGGTATATATTCTGTAACAATTACAGATGCAAATGCATGTAGCATTTCAGCAACTTATACTATCAGCAGCCCTGATAGCCTAGGTTTACGCCTAAAATCTTTAAGCAACCCCGCTTGCCTTAGTTCTAATGGTAGTATTTCTGTTGGTATAGTGGGTGGTGCAAAACCTTATTCAATCCTTTGGTCTAATAGTGATACCGATAGTATTATTAACGGGTTGGCAGCAGGAACTTATTCTGTAATTATAACAGACGCCAATGGATGTACACGTACTGATAGTTTTAATCTTGCGGCTCCATTAGGGCTTAGTCTTAGCATTGATACCGTACTACCAGCTACTTGCGGTGGCGCAAATGGGAGTGCTTCTGTGAGTGTAGCAGGAGGAAATGGTACTGTAAATGTATCGTGGACTGGAGGCTTAAGCGGGCTTTCGCAAACAAATTTAGCAGCAGGTAATTATACCCTTACCGCTACTGATAGTCTTGGTTGTACCGATAGTATTGTTGTGAACATTGCTTCTATTCCGGGTCTTAGTACCACCGTAGATAGTGTAGAAGCGCCATCTTGCTTTGGATTGACAGATGGCTATGCCGCTGTAACTGTGATAGGAGGTAGCTTGCCTTATAGGTTTATGTGGTCAAATGGTGATACTACGGCTTCTACAAATGCTCTTCCTAGTGGCGCAGCATCAGTAATTATTGTAGATAATAATGGATGTAGAGACAGTGTGAGCATCACTATTCCCAATAGAGATTCACTCCTTGTGACGCTTGATTCATTGCTCAATGTAAGCTGTAATGGCTCTGCCGATGGAACAATTGGAATAAGCGTATCTGGTGGAACTGCACCCTATTCGTATGCATGGTCAAATGGCGATAGCACTGCAATTGCTTCAAACCTACCTGCGGGAGTGTACAGCGTAATTGTGACAGATGCTAACTCTTGCCAAATTACCCTAACCTATAGCATTTCAGAGCCTGATAGCCTTTCTGTAGTACTAAAAAACCAGCAGGATATATTTTGTCATGGAGACGCCTCCGGCTTAGTTTCAATTGGAATAAAAGGTGGTACCAAGCCTTACTCTATACTTTGGAATAACGCATTAACTGATAGTACTATCCAAAACCTTTTTGCCGGAACGTACAGTGCCATTATTACTGACGCCAACGGTTGTTCTGATTCAATAAGCATTAGCCTATTTGAGCCAACGGCATTGGTCCTTAAGCGCGATACTATGCGTTCAGCAAGCTGTTCATTGCCCAATGGTATGACCCAAGTGTCTACTACCGGTGGCGTTCCTCCCTATACTTATCAATGGACCAATGGTAAAACGACTAATAAAATTGATTCTGTATTAAGTGGCACCTATACCGTAATTGTTAGCGATTCGCTAGGTTGTTCAGATAGTTTGAGTATTACCATTCCTGGGGCGGGTTACTTGACTGCCACTTTGGACAGTTTATTTACACCAAGCTGTATTGGCGATACCAATGGCTTTGTTTCCGTTAGCACGGTAGGTGGCGTTCCTCCGTATACAGTTTCTTGGAACACTGGAGATACAGGATTATTTATTTCAAACAAGCCAGCAGGCCTATATGTATTTAATATTACGGACAATGGCGGTTGTGTAGCATCTGCTAGTTTTAGAATAACCCAACCCGATAGTATTAGAATTAGATTAAAATCTATTCAAAATACACGATGCGATTCGAGTGCAGGAAGTATTGCCATAGGAATTACCGGAGGTACCAAACCCTATAGTGTTTCCTGGAGTAATGGAATGACTGATAGCCTTGTGTCACGCTTGGCAGCAGGAAGTTATACAGTAACCGTAACCGACTCAAATGGCTGTTCGCAATTGGCCACATACAGCATTCAAAACCCAAGTGGTGTTACACTTCAGTTAGATACAATTAGCTATTCTACTTGCGGCCAAGCAAATGCTATGGCCACTGTAAAAACGCTTGGTGGTACTGCACCCTATAGCATACTTTGGAGCAATGGCCAATCAGGAACCACAGCCAATGGATTGCTGGCTGGTACTTGGGGAGTACAAGTGCTGGATGCCAATGGATGTGTAGATAGTTTGACAATTACTGTAAAAGATACCGGTGGTTTCTCAATGCAAATTGATAGCCTGGCGGGTGCTGCCTGTGGTGGAAATAATGGGTTTGCCAGTCTGCTTTTAGATAGCGCGATTGGCCCTATGAGCTACCTGTGGAGCAATGGCGATACTACTGCTACAAGTTCAACATTACCTTCAGGGTTGGCATCGGTACAAGTAACTGATGTTTTTGGATGTATGGATACGATTCTATTTGTTGTGCCGGTGGTGGATACTTTAAAAATAGCCTTAGACAGTCTTGAGCACTTGAGCTGTGTGAATAGCCTTGATGGAAAAATAAAAATAAATATCGGTGGAGGAACTCCTCCCTACACTATTAGCTGGACTAATGGTGATACAACTTCTACTCTGAACAAGCTCGGAGCCGGAAACTTCGGAGTAACGGTGACCGACTCCCGGGCTTGTTTTGTTTCTTCTTCTTTCACGGTGTTAGCACCAGACACCTTGAGCCTTTTGGTAAAAAACCAAAAAGACGTAAGCTGTGCGGGTGACAATGACGGAAGCATTGCGCTACACATAAATGGAGGTACTCCGCCATATAGCTTTATATGGAGCAATGGCCAAACCGATAGCACAGCAAACTTCCTGTTTGCCGGAAAGTATCAGGTAACTATAACCGATAGCTTGGGCTGTTCTATAGTAGATAGCTTTTTGGTACAAGAGCCCGATACATTAAGCTTTGTAGTAGATTCTATTCTACCTGCCGGCTGCGGCTTAGCCAATGGATACGCTAAATTATCTGGTGTGGGAGGAACGCCTCCCTACCGTTTTGAGTGGCATACAGGCCAGTTTGGTAATGAGCAATTCGGCTTAAGCCCTATGCTTTATACAGTAAAAATTACCGATACCAATGATTGTGAATACAGCACGCACATTACCATTCCTAATGCTGCGCCACTCGTGTTATCACTAGATAGCATTTCGGCACCTAGCTGCTTTGCCAATCAGGATGGATTTGCGAAAGTAAGTGCGGTGGGAGGATTTTTACCTTACTCGTATCTATGGCCCAATGGAGATACTTTAAATTCAAGCACAACACTTTCTAGTGGGACTCATACTTTGATAGTAAATGATGCCAGAGGATGTTCTGATAGCATTCAGGTTACCGTACCGCAAACAGATTCGCTTGTTCTAAATATTGATGCTATTCAAATGCCAAGCTGTAATGCCTCGGGCAACGGGTTTGTTGATGTATCCGTAATTGGCGGAACTGCTCCTTATCAATATACATGGTCAAGCGGACATAGTGATACATTGGCAAATGGGTTAACAGCGGGGCAGTACCAACTTTTAGTAACTGATGCAAATGGTTGTACCGTAGCAGATAGTTTTTTACTGGCAGAACCAGATTCTTTGATAATTTCTTTGGACACAAGTAGCGCAGCTAGCTGTGGGCAAGCCACAGGTATGGCAAGTATAAGGGTAACAGGTGGAACTGGAAATTACTCAATTACTTGGTCTAATGGTGAAACAGGTGTGCAGGCAGATTCACTTGTAGCTGGTGCTCACCTTGTAACTGTTGTAGACTCCTTAAGATGCAGCGATTCTCTTGTAGTAAATATTTCATCAGTACAACCATTGGCCTTAGTGGCAGATAGCGTTGTAGATCCATCATGTGCAGGAGCAGCTGATGCCTATGCCAGCGTATTGGTTTCGGGTGGAATTGCTCCGTATTCTTACTCTTGGGCTAATGGTATTTCTACCTCTTACAATGATAGTTTAACATCTGGTACAAGATGGGTACTAGTTACAGATGCTGCTGGATGTGTAGACAGTTTATCATTTCAAATACAAGCAAAAGATAGTTTAAACGTTACCTTGGATAGCCTAGTAGATGTTTTATGCCATGGAGCATCTACGGGTTTCTTGGGTGTAGCAGTAAGCGGAGGAACCTCACCTTACCTTATTGATTGGGGATTAGGACGAACAGGTAATTCAATTCAAAATCTTGCAGCTGGTAATTATACGGCTACCGTAACGGATTCTAACGGATGTCAGACTGTGGTTAGCTATACAGTAAGTCAGCCAGATTCATTGATTATTAGCCTTGATTCTTTATCTAATCCTTCATGTATTAATTCAGCTGATGGTTATATAAAAATAGCTGTAACTGGAGGTGTGGCGCCTTATTCTATTGTGTGGTCAAATAGCCAGACAGATTCTATAGCCACAGGATTAGCGGCCGGATTGTACTCGGTACAAGTAAGCGATGCTAATGGTTGCACCCTTACAGATTCATTCCTACTAAACAATCCTGATTCGCTAGTGATTACCATGGACAGTGTAAGTACTGCCAGTTGTGGAAATGCTACAGGCTATGCTTCAATTTCAATTACCGGAGGTACGGGTAATTATTCCGTTGTATGGAGCAATGGCGAGCAAGGCTTGCTAGCAGATTCATTATCAGCAGGAAATCATAGAGTAATAGTATCAGATGGGCGCGG
>JAUICR010000251.1 GCA_030427785.1 Bacteroidia bacterium
GGTGAGATTAGAAAACAGGTGGTGCTGGCCATTGAAGAAGCGAGCCTAGTCATGTTTGTGGTAGATGTAGAACAAGGTATCACTGGCATGGACCAAGAGGTAGCTAATCTGCTAAGAAAAGCCAAACAGCCTACAATGCTTGTAGTGAACAAGGTGGACAATGCTATGCGCAATCCGCAGAGTGCTGAGTTTTACTCCTTAGGCTTAGGAGAGCTATATACCATTTCAGCAAGTAATGGCTCGGGCACAGGAGAGCTGTTAGATGCGGTAATAAAACATTTACCAGATGATGATGAGCCTGAGGAATTGGATTTACCACGTATAGCTGTAGTGGGCCGACCTAATGTAGGAAAGTCGTCATTTATAAATGCTCTTACTGGTCAAGAAAGAAATATTGTAACAGATATAGCGGGTACTACTCGCGATTCTATAAATACTCGATACAATCTTTACGGAAAGGACTTTTTATTGGTAGATACTGCAGGAGTGCGCAAAAAGTCTAAGGTACATGAGGACCTGGAGTTCTACTCCGTGATGCGCTCAATTCGTGCCATCGAGTACTCAGATGTTTGTATCCTTATTCTAGATGCAACTCAAGGTATAGAAAGCCAAGATTTAGCCATTTTTGGGTTAAGCCAAAAAAATAAGAAAGGAGCTGTAATACTTGTGAATAAATGGGATCTTGTAGAAAAGGAAACCAACACAGCTAAGGAGTTTACAGAAAAGATAAAACGTAGATTAGAACCAACTACTGATTTTCCAATCATTTTTGTTTCGGTACTCAATAAGCAAAGAATTTTTCAGGCGATAGAAGAAGCAATGAATGTGTACGAACGCAGGCAGCAACGTATTCAAACGAGTAAGCTTAACGAAATTATGTTGCCAATAATTGAAGCTAACCCGCCACCGGCATTAAAGGGAAAATATGTAAGGATTAAGTTCTGTACACAGCTGCCTACCCAAACACCATCTTTTGCGTTTTTTGCCAATTTGCCTCAGTACGTAAAGGATCCTTATAAGCGATTTTTGGAGAATCAACTGCGCGCCCATTTTGATTTTACAGGCGTACCGATACAGATTTACATTCGAAAAAAATAGGATGCCTTAGCCAGGCAAGCTAGTTTTCAATATTCACATTCAGCTGATACATAGTAGCTGCCTCTACACCCGATTTGGAGGGGTAAATAGCATATACATACAAAGTTGTGTTTATTCTATAACCAGGCTCAAGTTGTAATTCAAAGTGACCTTCTCCATTTTCTATAGGTAGCAGAGTGTTGCGTATTTGGGCATTCCTGCCATTCCAATCTTCTTTGTTTTCCAGGAGATAAAATTTAGCACTCTTGCTAGCAGGCTCTAGCGAGAAATAATAATGATACGTGGCGTTTAGCGGCAGATGATCTTCTGTGCGCACTTGTATTTTGCTTGCGCTTATAGCATTGCCTCTATAGTCTATTTCTTGTATACCGGGCATCGGCAAATCGTAATTGTATTCAATTTCCATCTGCTTTTTTCCGCTCTTAAAGTATTTGATATAAGGGCCATGTTTTAATCCCGAAACGTACGAAACCTCTCTTTTGAGTCCGCCATCTTTGTTATACACTTTTGCAACGCCATGCAGTTTATCATCTACATAGGCCGATTCTTTCCAGAGGCTTCCATCATCGTAATATTGCTTAGATACGCCATTGAGCATGCCATCTTTTAATGCTACCTCAGATGTGGTGTTGCTTGCTTCATTATCCAGACGAACGGTGCCTTCAGTTATCGGTTCAGGCTTTTCTTTTGGTAATTCTTCTGATTTGTCTTGTTGGCTTTCTATGGTTTTTACAATAATCTTATCGGGCCTTAAGTCTCCAAAACAAGAACTGCATAAAACTGCTAAAGCGAATAGAGGGATTAGTTTATACTGAGGCATTACTTCTCTGTTAATTGTTGAAAAACTTGCTCTAGTTTTTGCTCTAGTTGTTTTACTTCAAGTACCGCAGCTTTTTTGCTTACCGCAAAATTGAAAATATCTGTTCTAATATCTTGGCCGGCAAGGGCGTCTATTTGCCAGCGCTTGTCTTCTAGATGTTTTACATCTCTTACTCCCGGTATTTTTTTCAATTCATTTTTTGTAAAATCTTTGTCAAACTCCACTTCAAAGCTTTTGGCGCCTTGAACATTTTTAAGGTCGGCCGTGGGGCGGTCAGCTACTATTTTTCCATTATTAATAATAATAACTCTATCGCAAAGTAGCTCTACCTCTTGCATAATGTGGGTAGAAAGCATCACGGTTTTTGAAGCACCTATTTCTTTTATCAAGCCTCTTATTTCGGCCAGCTGATTTGGGTCAAGGCCAGTAGTTGGTTCATCCAAAATCAACACCTCGGGGTCATGCAGTAATGCTGCGGCAAGACCTGCGCGCTGGCGATATCCTTTTGATAGCTGCCCTAGCTTTTTATGACTCTCTTTACTCAGTCCTACTTTTTGGACGATTTCAGGAATAACTGATTTGGATACTTTATAAACCCCCGCCATAAAGGCAAGATATTCTTTTACATACATATCCAGATACAGTGGGTTATGCTCAGGTAAGTAACCCACCTTTTGGCGAATGGGAATGCTGTCTTCTTGAACATCCATTCCGCACACTTTAGCTATACCGTCTGTCTGTGGTAAGTAGCACGTAAGGATCTTCATCATGGTAGATTTTCCAGCTCCATTAGGACCCAAAAACCCTACTATTTCACCGCTACCTATGCTAAAGCTTACATCGTTTAGCGCCTTTTGTTCACCATATATTTTGGTGATATTTTTTACTTCTATGGACATAAGAATAAATGAGGGGCTAAGCTAATATTTTGAGTGGTAACAAAAATAGACGGTTGTCATTTGAAATAATTTTAATTGGTTTGTAAGCTAATTAAGAAGAATATGAAAACAATACTTCCTTCATTTTTGTTGGTCATTTCCATAGGATTGACTTTACAAGGGCAGTCTACACTTTGTGAGCTTACAATGAGTCCAATCTTGTCGGCCAGTCGAATAGGTGATTTTGATATTCTCAATATTAGTGAAACCAGTTTTGAAGCTATAGATGAGTTAAAAGGCGAATATGTGATTAAGAAATATAGTCTAGATAATTTTTCACAGTTGGAAGAGTTTGTCGTTGAGGATAATAAATATAAAAATAAGAAGGTCGATTACCTTGGGTGTGTTGAAGGCAGATCCAGTACATTCTTGATATTTGAGCTTTGGCATGAAAAAACTAACAGCACGGTTATTTTGGCTAGAAACTGGACTCAAGATGGAACCCTAGGGCCGTTAACGGAAATTGCATTGTTTGAGAACGTAGAAATTAGGAGGGATGTTGATTTGAAACTCTCTCAGGACCAGTCTACCGTAATGATAACTCTGGCGCCTTGGCAGACTAATCCCATGCGTATTTTGGTTTTTAATAACAATATGAAATTGTTATGGAAGAAAGATTTTGGTAATCCTTTTTCCGATGCCAATCTAAGGCTTAGTCAAATAGAGGTTACTAATGATGCGAAGGTCTTAGCTGTGGCCTATAAGTATGATGGTAAGGAGAGAGCAAATTCCTATCGGATTTCAAAAAGGTATGTGCTGCTCAGTTTATCAGAATCTAAGGATGTAGGTATTCATGATTTTTCAGATGAAAAAAAGATTTATTATGGATTGTATGTAAATCCAGATGTGCTTGAAGAGTATATCATAACTGGTTATTTTTCGAATAATGAAGACGAAGAACCCCAGCATACATTTATTGCTCTGATGAATCCGCTCAATTTGAATCTTGAAAAAGAGATTGGCACAATTGACCTGCGTTCAAATGAAGGCATGCAAAGGAAAGATGCGAGTTTTAATATTTTTCAATTGTCAGACACGAAAAAAGGACTTGAAAGCATCGCCAGCAAGGAAGTGTTTGTAAACAATGACAATGAGTTGATAGTGGTTTGTGAGAGGGAGTATTTCGTGCAAGATATTGGAGGGAGTGAGTATCGCTATTCTGATGAGATTTTTGTGTACTGTTTGACGAGCGATTTTGAATTGAGTTGGCAGAGGGTCATTCCAAAACATCAAGGCGAACGAAACTCCGGTGATGCCTCATCTTTTTATTTGCATATAACGGAGGATGGTTTTTATGTACTGTATAATGATGTTGAGGGAAATGATGTTAGAATTAGGAATAACATGGAGTTAGAGACAACCGTGAATCAGACTAAATACACCCAGTA
>JAUICR010000252.1 GCA_030427785.1 Bacteroidia bacterium
ACACCTTGCTCAAAAGACTTTTTAGCATTGTCCCAGGCACCACCCGCATTGTTTTGGAAAATACCCATCAAAACACCACTTACGGTAACACCCGCCAAAAGACCTCCAAGCATTTCGGCTGAAGAAGTTTCCGGGAATACATCTTTGAAACCAAAACCTACTAATACAGGAGTAATAAGGGCAATAGCTCCTGGCAACATCATTTCTCTAATAGATGCTTTGGTAGAAATTTCTACACACTTATCGTACTCAGGCTTGGCCTTGTACTCCATGATACCAGGTATTTCTTTAAACTGGCGTCTTACTTCGTGTACCATAGCCATGGCCGCACGACCTACTGCCGAGATAGCCAAAGAGGAGAAGATAAATGGAATCATACCCCCTACAAATAGCATAGCTAATACAGGGGCTTTATAAATATCAATAGCATCGATACCTGCAATACCTACAAAAGCAGCAAAAAGTGCTAAGGCAGTAAGTGCAGCAGAAGCGATAGCAAAACCTTTTCCGGTGGCGGCTGTAGTATTACCCACTGCATCAAGGTTATCAGTACGGCCACGTACTTCGTCAGGTAGCTGGCTCATTTCTGCAATACCACCAGCGTTATCAGCAATAGGGCCAAATGCATCAATAGCTAATTGCATAGCGGTGGTTGCCATCATACCTGCAGCTGCAATAGCCACACCGTACAAGCCGGCAAACGAATAAGAGAAGATAATACCTGCGGCCAAAATCAATATTGGAATTACAGTAGACTGCATACCCATAGCTAGTCCTGCAATAATGTTGGTAGCATGACCTGTAGAAGATTGTTGGATAATACTGTTTACAGGTTTTTTACCCATTGAAGTGTAAAACTCAGTAACCCAGCTCATCAAAGCTCCTACTATAGAACCTACTAAAATTGCCCAAAACACATCCAGGTTTGAGAATTCGTAGCCTCTAAGGCTTAAGCTTTCAGGAAGCATCCACAGGCAAAGTGGGTAAGAGGCTATTACTACCATTATGATAGAAGACCAGTTTCCGATGTTTAAAGCTTTTTGTACAGAGCTATCTTCACCGCTGATGCGCACAAAACTCATAGATATGATAGAGAAGATAAGTCCTAAACCTGCTATTACCATTGGCAATAGGATAGGAGCCATACCGTTAAAATTATCAGCAGAAGAAATTTCCTGACCTAATACCATAGTAGCCAAAATAGTAGCTACATACGAACCGAAAAGGTCAGCACCCATACCAGCTACATCACCTACGTTATCACCCACATTATCGGCAATAGTGGCCGGGTTTCTAATATCATCTTCAGGAATACCAGCTTCTACCTTACCTACAAGGTCAGCGCCCACATCGGCAGCTTTGGTATAAATACCACCACCCACACGGGCGAAAAGGGCAATACTCTCAGCACCTAGCGAAAAACCGGCTAATACTTCAATGGCTGTTTTCATTTCGTGGCCCGTCATAAGGGCACCCTCTGGTACAAACATGTAGTAAAACACGATGAACAAACTTCCCATACCTAGTACGGCAAGACCTGCTACTCCCAGACCCATTACAGACCCGCCAGTAAAAGAAACTTTAAGCGCTTGCACCAAGCTAGTACGTGCTGCTTGCGTAGTACGCACGTTTGATTTGGTTGCGATGTTCATTCCAATATAGCCTGCTAATGCCGAAAGCACAGCTCCTATTACAAAAGCTACAGCTATAATTGGGCTTGAATGTTCTACTAAAGTTCCGGAAAATGCTAATAGAATACCAGCTATTACTACGAAGTAGGTCATTACTTTCCACTCAGCTTTTAGGAAAGACATAGCACCATCGGCTATATATCCTGCTAATTCTTTCATGTTAGCCTCACCTGCGTCTTGTTTTGATACCCAAGCAGATTTTACAAGCATTACCAGGATTCCGATAAGACCTAGTACGGGAATTAAATAGATTAGATAGTCATTCATGTTGTATCTGTGTTGATTGTCAATTTTTTGTAAGGGCGCAAAAGTAAGCCAAAAAGTTCTTTGGGCAAATGCTGAATTAAACCCTAGTGCGAAAGCTAGATGCTACTGTCTAGCGTATGATTTTTAGTCGTTCGCAATGAAAAATACCCCTCAAACTAATGTTGTGTTTGAGAGGTATTGATTTATTATGAGTGATCACCTAGCGATGAGCAACTGATTATAGGCTCGTTGATTTATTCCTCAGCTAAGAAAAACCACTTTTCTTGAGAGTTTCCTTTTACCAAAACAATTTCACTATCGGTGATTCCTACAATGTTCCAAACTTTTTTGCCTTCGGCAGAGGTGGTAATAATAGAAGTTTCGTTTTCGCCAAGCTCCCATTTACCCTTTTCTTTTACACCAAGAATAAAGATTTCAAACTTTCCGTTCTTCTTTAGTTCAAGGTAAGCGCCTTCCATCAAAGCTTCTGCGGCTTCTTTTATTTCTTCAGATTTATCACTAAATGATTCTCTGCTTTCCAAATGCCATTTTTTAGCTATTTGCTCTTTGGTGGCCGCTACTGGTGTGAAGGTAACTAATGGATCCACAATCAGCATAGACTCACCCTCAGGCAATTTATTCATCACTAGCGTGTTTTCTCTAAACTTAAATGTGAATTGATCATCGGTGAGTTCCACTATATAAAGCTCATGAATATTACCATTGTTAGAGGTAAGTGTGATGGTGTTCTTTTTTTCGCTCACCCATCTACCTTCTTCAGAATTTCCCATAATGATTGCTCTAAATAGGCCATCCTGATCAAACTGTAGGCTCATGCTGCTAAAAAGCTCAGTAAGCATAGCTACCTGGCTAGAGTCTAGTTTTTCTTTTTTATAGATTTCTTGGTATTCCCACTTTCCGAGTAGGTTGTCCATGTTTACTTGAGCAGAAACGATAAGTGAAGTACTTAGTAATAATGCGGTAATTATTGATTTCATAAAATTCTTTATTTGCTACTATTTATTTCTGCAGGCGAATTTAGCAAGCTCAGCCGAAATAAGCATTGCCTTAAATCAAATTAGTTTGGGTAGAAGCTAGCCTACTCTTGAGCTAGCATGGTATAGAAGTTATGATGTACAGATTTTAGCAGATGACTACCCTTTCACTGCAAAATCACACTCCTTGAACAATCATGACTAGTAAAAGAATGGGAATAACAAAGAATAAAATGGGTAGAAATAAATTCAAGATGGTTTTTGCAATGGAGAGCTTTTGAACTTCAGAAACTCCAATGATTGTGAGAGCAATGGCCCAAATCCCCAACACTAATTGACCAATCATAGAACTATAGACTACTACGTTTGCGAGCAAGCCTACGCTAGTAAGGTCTCCATCAGTTTTAAAAATTTCTATCCCATAAATAGATAATTGGGGAATAAGTAAAATCAAAGCAAAAACTACTGGAAACATGGCGTAAGCAATAACTCTGAGGATGGACCGAGTATCACCTTCACCTTTTAGCCAGCTGCCAGTCCAGCTTACCAGAGCGGCATAAAAGTAATAAGAGATCCAACCCAGGAGTCCGCCTCCAATTATGCTGATTCCGACAATGCTCCAAAGAGACATATCGTCTCCCATGTTTTTATTGCTGGCTCTATCAAATGCTTTGGCTATTCCTGCAATTACCAAAAGCGCGTTGGCATATTTGTCATATTGCTTTTCATGTATAAACTTAAAGACCTTTCTGGGGGATGTCCATATTTGGGTGAAGATTTGTTTGTCTGTTAAGTGTAGAATTTCTTCTTCTCGGGCAGTTGGTTCCATATTCACAGTAATGCTGATTTATTATTTTAGAGTTGAGATGTTACTTTATCTAAGCATTCGGAAGCTAACGGGGTTAGTAACCCAAACCGGAACAGGTTGTCCATTGCAAGTACCAGGTGTCCAGTTTGGTACTTTGTTAAAAATATTCAATACTTCTTCATCCATGAAATGGTGATTCTCACTTTTAACGGTTAGGTAAGACAGCTTTCCATTTGGTTCCACAATAAAAGAAACATTTACCCTCCCATCTATTGAACGTGTAGTCTCCGGGTATTTTATGTTTTTAAGAATGAAAGCATAGAGCGAATCTCTTCCACCTGGGAACTCTGGTTTGGAATCAACCAAAGTATAAACTTTCCTATTGGAAATCGAGTCAAAGGTTGAGCTACAGTTTGTCTCTTTAGCTTGCCCCCATAATAGAGAACATGTCAGCAGAATCAGAATTGATAATATGGGAAGTATTTGTTTCAACTATTAT
>JAUICR010000253.1 GCA_030427785.1 Bacteroidia bacterium
GAATGATATCATTTACCATAGGCGAAATTGCTGAGCTTGTAAAAGGCGAGCTGGTAGGAACTACCACTTTAAAAATAACCGGGCCCGAAGAGCTAAGTAGAGCCAACGTGGATCAAATCTCTTTCATAGGAAGTAGAAAATACCTTCGATCCTGGGAAGAATCAAACGCATGTGCCGCCATTGTAAATGATAATCTAGATATTATACCTACTGAGGGTAAAGCGCTTATCAGAGTTAAAAACGCTGATTTGGCTATGGCCAAAATATTAGAGGCTTTCAATCCAGCGCCACCCGTTTTTGAAGCTGACATCCACCCTAGCGCTGTGATCCATGAAACTGCTACCCTTGGAAAGGGTTGTAAAGTAGGAGCTCATTCTTATGTTGGCAAAAATGTAGTGCTTGGTGATGGTGTTATTTTATATCCAAACGTTTCTGTTTTTGATGATACTACCATTGGAATGGGAACGGTAGTTTGGTCAGGCACCGTAATACGTGAACGTAGCCAAATCGGTATGGGTTGTATTTTTCATATTAATGTAAGCATTGGAGCTGATGGCTTTGGTTATCGTCCTGCCGAAGATGGCCGTGGCTTGGTAAAAATCCCCCAAATAGGAAATGTGATCATTGGCAATGGAGTAGAGATAGGCGCCAACTCCTGTGTAGACCGTGGTAAATTTAGTAGCACCATTATAGGTGATGGCTGTAAGATTGACAACCTCGTACAAATTGCGCATAATTGTGTTATGGGCCGTGCCTGTATTATGGCTGGTCATAGTGGTTTAGCTGGTTCGGTAACGCTTGGAGATGGAGTAATGATTGGCGGTAGTGCCTCTATAAAAGATCACGTTACTATTCACTCAGGTGCTACTGTGGGTGCGGGATCTGGTGTAATAGCAGATGTTCCGGCCGGGAAAACTGTACTTGGCTATCCTGCTGCTGATTCTAGAGAAATGCTAAAACAATGGGTTGCGCTCAGGAAGTTGACGAAGTAGAGAACTAATCAATAAAACAGATTCAAAACAATAAAGGGCCTATAGCATTGAGTCCCTTTGTTGTTTGTTTTAGTACACTCTCTTTACTACTCCTTCACCAATCTTTTTACAGTAGTCCAACTTCCCTGTTTTACCTGAACTAAGTAGGTGCCTTTTGGTAAATGTGAAATATCCAATTCGGATTGAATCTTTTGTTTGATAAGCACCCTACCTCTTATATCCATAAGTTGCACTTCTGGCTCACCTTCCCTATTTGCATTTTCAAAATACAATAGGCCCGTGGTTGGATTGGGATACACTTGAAGCTTACTTAATGAGTTTTCTGGGACAGAAATCGCATTTACATAAACACACGCTGAAGTATCCGTACACTTGGTGTCTATATCAGTAAGTGCCAAGGTAAAATACCCGTCATAGCTACTATGAAACGTATAAGCCGAATAACTCCGATTTATTAAAACGCTATCATTTGAGCAATCAATCCAAGTAAACCAATAATCGCCCAATACTGGATTTGGAAAATCCCACTCCATTCTGCGCAGCCCCGTAACTTTTACATTGGCAGGTAGCCCATCTATGTTGACAATTCTCGTTACAACGGTACTATCACAAGTGTTTTCTACATAAGCTGTATCAATAAAAGTTGTGTCCTTTTTATGCACATAGCCCCATTTGTCTATATACCTGTTGCAATCCTCAGTTACTATGGTGGAATCTTTTACGGGTGGACATGAGCCAAATTTTAATTGGAAGATATCTCCAGGACCTTGGCACGGTCTAGTTATATTTGAATTGTACGGATCGAAACTAATGGTGCCATTGAAGTATCCAGAAACATAAGTGTTTCCAATCGAATCTACCATTAAAGCAAGGATTCTATCCCATTGATTAGAACCAAAACCATATGCCCAAGTGAGAGCCCCTGTTGAATCATGCTTTACGATAAAACCATCCGCTGAAAAACTATTATTTTGTAATATAGCTCCATTGGTTACTAAAGGTTCTAAATTTATTGAACCTTGTCTAAAATAACCTGCTACATGTACGTTCTTCTGTTTGTCAATAGCCAAACGAAGTGCTTGGTTTTCCGTTGCATCTTGATAGGTTTCATAAGGATGCACCCATTCAAATACACCATTAGAACTTAATTTTTCTACAAAATGACCTTCACTTACTGTAGCCCGCGAACTGCTTACTCCAACACCAGGGTCAAAGTCTGTTTTACCACCATAATTACCAGCCAAATAAATGTTATCATCACCATCAAGAATTATATCTGAGAACATGGCTGTTCCTGCTCCTTCTGTTCTCAGGACACTTTGAAATATCCCCACTGAATCTAAGGTTAGTACAAATCCTTTGTTTTCTATCCTTGTGGGATTTAGATAGACATAGCCGGGTCCGGGGTCAAAATCTACTCCGTTAATAAAATATCCAGCTATAATCACATCATATGCACTATTTAATGCCAAGGCGTTTCCCTCCACATTATCCGTAGCTCTCACCGTTCTATACCATTCTTGCTGCCCTGTACTAGATATCTTTTGAATAAAGAGATCCTTTTTACCAATTGTCATTGGATTGGTAGTACTACTTATTGATTGATTAGGGTTATTATCAAATGAACTTTTAAAATACGCTAATGCGTATATGTTTCCTGATAAATCTGTTTTTACATCATTATAATTAAGCTCGTTACCGCCCTGAGCAATTGCCCAAATAAAATTCCCGCTAGCGTCTAACTTCAATAAAAAAGACGCTTTTGCATAATTTCCTTTTTGCAAATAATAGGTTTGGTTTTGGCTTGGATCCATATCCAAGGAATCCACATCGAAGGTTCCTGTTACAATTATATTGTTTGAATGATCAACTGTGACATGACTAACCACACAATCATCATAATCTGAAAAGGTATGTAACCAGACTTGATTGCCCTGCTCATCCAGCTTTTGAATAAACCCTGCGTAAATTCCTGATGTGGCAATTCGTTGATCTACCCCTGGGCCTTGAATAAAATCAACGGTATCCTGATACACACCTACGTTTATAATATTCCCTGCTTTATCTAGCTCCGAATCTATTATTACATCATGCGAAGAACCACCCACCGCATAATCCCATTGCAAGGCAGGAACCCGTGCTGGGAGCTGGGCCCTAAGGCTAAATGAAAAAATAAAAAAAGAAAAGACTACTATGGTTTGTATTGGTTTTTTATACATAAGAAACTTTATTATTATCGGCTAAAAATAACGCTATTGAAAAAATTAGGGGATATGATTTTCGATGTGTAAATGTATTGTCCTACAAAATTTGTCTGTCATTTTTTACTTATACATTACTCGGGTCAATAGCTACCGAGATATACAGCCATATTACGTTTTAAAGTTCATTATGTTGAACATTGATGGCTAATAAGCACGGATTACAAATCAGTAGCATGGGGGCACCAGTTACAAACTGGCGCCAGCGGGGGACTCTTACCTTAAAGAAGCGCAGGCCAGTTCCCTGCAAGGAAGGCTGCAATAAATTTATCCCGAAGAATTTCGGGGAAACCCGGCCGATGAGCCGGGTTTCTATAGTGTATTCGCACGAAGACTATTTATTTTGGTTTGACACATCAATGTGATAAACTTCACGGTTTTCATTGAGATAAACCACAGAATCTTTAAAGTACCACTTACTGTAAAATTTATAAGGTGGCTTCTCAAACTCTTTAAACAGGAGACCCATTTTGACTAAGCCATCTTCTAAGTAAATACGGAATGTATGGTTATTAACTTCATGATAATTCTTCTTGAAATAGCATTCCTCCGAGGTTGTATCGCCATTGTAAACTAAAACAAAACATGACCATCCGTATTTAGTGTCATATGAGCTATTTACTTTCCCATGCTCCATTAATCGATTTCCCTCCCTCTGTATAATTGTTATAAGCTCTTCATCTAAGGTATCCTCATAGATAACCTTAATTTCTCCTGAAGCTGCCTGGTCTTGTATTAATTCTTCAAGAATTGCACCCCCCTCTCCATTTTGGCAACTGGAAAAGATAAAGCAGCAAACAAACGAAACAATGATAAGCTTTTTGTACATAAGACAACTTTATCGGGGATCCATTCCACTTCTAAAAAGAAATTGTGCTGCACTTCCTCCATGTTCTCTATTAATGAAATTTGAAATAGTAGGACGGTAATATGATTTAAATGATCCATATCCCCACGGGTGAGCCCCTCCAAATG
>JAUICR010000014.1 GCA_030427785.1 Bacteroidia bacterium
CCAAATCATGACAAAACTGTGCTACTTCATTTTGATAATACTGTGTACCTCTGCAGGTGTAAACACAATTTCTGCACAGAAGTATCACACTGAAGTTGAACTTTCGTGGTGGACCGATACCACTGCCCACCCAGAGTTGATCCCCATAGTAAACCTGTATTCGAATTACCTCAACTCCTCACCCGACTCGGTGTATGATAATCGTTTTTGGAATAAACACGAAAAACTTATTTACCGCGATTTTGACCTAAGTAGCAATTCACTATTTCAGGGTGGATTAACTGCGAAAACGATTTTTGGCAATTTTATCCCAATGCTATTAAAAATCGAAAAAAAGGATAACATCTATCAGCTTACCACCCTCTTAAAAGCAAGGGCACATGTAGGCGAGCAAACCCAACCCTACAACCCCTTAGCCATTATGGTGTATGCGGTGGTGCTGGAAAATGGAGAATGGAAAATGGCAAACATTTTACCCTACAGAACGGCAAACTGGAGTAAATCTCAAAAAGACTATATCACTTTATATTCTTCAGAAACCAAGGCAAACAATCCACTTATTGTTGAGAAGTGTGTCACATTTTGCGACTCCATTTGTGATTATTATGATTTAAAAAAACCAAAACCCTTTTCGGTATATACCGTGAATGGCACTCATGAATTGGGAGAACTACTAGGCTATGACTACTACATTTATGGCAATGCCGAAGGAAAATCAATTAACAACCTAATAATAAGCGGAAACGGCAGTGCTTACTATCCCCATGAATTTATCCACCAATTGTGGCCAGAAAATGATAAGAGAAACCAATTATTGAATGAAGGTATTGCTACATGGCTTGGCGGCAGCATGAATCAAACCTATCTCGAAGTGGCGCAAAAATTTTCGAGCAACGCTCTTATTAAGGTAGATGGAAATTTTGAAAAAGCTGTAGATGACCATACGCTAAGCCTGTATGCACAAGGGGCTATACTATGCGAAATGGTGTATAAACATAGCGGAACAGCTGACCTAAAACTGCTTTTGAAAAAAGACACATCAGATAACGACAAACTTCTAAAAGCAATTCTCGAAATCACAAAGTGGGACCTTGATACCTTTAATACAAACTGGAAAGTTTATCTATCTAAAATTTCAAAAGGGTAGCTGCATAAACTATTAACTTTGTTTCCAAATTCACGATATATGATAAAAGTTGTTCGCCTTTCTGTTATTGCGGTTATCTCAGTTTTTCTTACTTCTTGCGAAACCACAGATACCCTGCAAGATATCTTAAACACCAACCTTACAAATGAGGAAATAGTAGATGGACTGAAGGAGGCATTGGCCGTGGGTACAGATACTTCTACCGCTCAGCTATCAAAAGAGGATGGTTATTATAAAGACTTGGCTGTAAAGGTGTTGCTTCCCAGCGAAATACAAACCAGCATCAATACTTTTAAAAGTAAATCGGTAACAGTTGCTGGCCTTACCCTTACAGGAGATCAATTGTATAATGGCTACACCAACAATCTTTTAGGCATCAATATCCCCGGATTAAAATCCAAAGAAGACGAGCTAGTAAAAGGCATCAATAGAGCTGCTGAGGCAGCCGCTTCTACAGCCGGGCCTATTTTTATAGATGCCATTACGGATATAACTATTGAGGATGGCTACAATATTTTATTTGGAGGCGATAATACTGCCGCTACTTCCTATCTGCGCGGCAAGACTGAAACCAACCTATTTACCAAATACGAGCCTATGATAGATGCTAGTCTCAAATCAGTAATGATAGGAAATACTTCGGTGGTAGATGAGTATGAGAGTTTTGTGCAATCGTATAATGATGTACTTAATACCAGTATTCTGGGCAATAGTATTGGCAGCTTGTTCAATGTAAATCCGGTAGCACAAAGCGATTTATCAGCATATAGCACGCAGCGCGGATTGGACGGTTTGTTTCTAAAAATATCTGAAGAAGAAGATGCTATTCGAAACGACCCTTTGGCACGTATCAATGATTTGCTCAAAAAGGTCTTTGGTCAATTAGATATCTAAAGCTTGCATTTTGTAAAAAATCCTTTGGAAATCTAAGAGAATAAAATTTACATTTAACTACTCTTTTCTGTCAATTATGAAATATAACATAGCCGTAGCCATGGGTGGATTTTCGCCCGAGTATGATGTCTCTATAGCATCCGGCACTGTAGTTTTTGAAAACTTAAGCCGCGAAAAATTCAACCCGTACCGCGTCATTATCACCCGTACCAAATGGGTGGTATTGGACGAAGCCGATAAGGAATACCCCATTGATTTAAATGATTTTTCTGCTACACTTCCATCGGGCAAATTAAATTTTGATGCCGTGTTTAACGTAATACACGGAGCACCTGGCGAAACGGGCCCATTGGCCGGATATTTTGAATTAATAGGAATGCCCCAAACGTCCTCGGCCCAATTTGAAAGTGCGCTTACATTTAATAAAGCAGAATGCAGCATGCTACTTAAAGGACAAGGCGTAAACATTGCCGAGGCATATTATTTGGCAAAAGACGAAGAGTTTCGCGAAAAGGAAATCCTGAAACATGTTGGGCTACCTTGTTTTGTAAAACCCAATAGAAGTGGTTCGAGTATCGGTGTTACTAAGGTGAATAAAGCTACTGAACTAAAAGCTGCCATCGAAAAGGCCTTTGCTGAGGATACTCAAATCATTATTGAGGCCATGGTAAAAGGTACCGAAGCCGGCTGTGGTGTTAGTAATCATACGGGTAAAGTGCGCGCATTGGCGGTTACGGACATTGTGCCCACCAACGAGTTTTTTGATTATGAATCTAAGTACAGTGGCAAATCTGAAGAGGTAACTCCAGCCCGTATAAGTAAAGAGACGTATGCTCAGATTATGGAAGAAAGCGAGTTTATCTTTGAAACGCTCAACCTTAATGGCATTGCCCGCGTAGATTATATTATAACCGACAATGGGGTTCCCTTTTTTATTGAAGTAAACACCATTCCTGGTCTTAGCAAAGAAAGTATCCTACCTGGTCAAGCCAAATATTTGGGCATTAGCCTATCTGAGCTTTTTGACAAAACGGTAGAAAGGGCTTTAGCAAGTAAATAGGGCTTAGCCCACTTGTATCTGCAGCAATATGACTTTTGCGCGCACCTTAGTATAAGTGCTTGTGCTTCATATTGGCCGTAAGCGCAGATTTGCAATCCGTGCATCCTATTTCCGATTCTATAGTTAAGGGCTCCCCTCTTACAAATAATTCAGCTCAACATAGTTCCTTGCCGAACTAATTGTAGACTATTAAAGTCCTTTCGAACGGAGTCGAGAAGATATCAAAACCAGTTTTCCTCCCGCGCCACACTTGGGCGTAGCACCCACATCCACAGGCTCAGAAAAATCCAATTCAAATTGATTATAGTCACCCTGAGTTTTCCATTTCTGAGAAAGAAATAGAAAGTATCGAAGGGTATTTTATCATTCTAGTCAGTCTTCCCCGCCCTTCTGCGGGACAGGTTGATACTTCCTCAATTTGATTGGAAACTCAGACTAATATAAATTTCAAACTAAAAAATTAGTTCAAACTAAATTTTTAGTTACATTTGTCTTGTTGTTTAATCAAAGTAGGACAAAATGAAGGAATTGACAAAAGCCGAAGAAGAAGTAATGCAGCAATTATGGACGCTTGAAAAAGCATTTGTAAAAGATATAGTAGCTGAAATGCCCGAGCCCAAACCAGCCTACAATACGGTTTCTACCATTGTGCGCATTTTACAAGACAAAGGTTTGGTAGATCACCGTACCATGGGAAAATCACATGAATATTTTCCTGTAATAAGTAAGGAGGCCTATAGCAAGTATAAAATGGAAAAGCTGATGACGGGTTATTTTGATGGTTCATTCAGCAATATGGTTTCCTTTTTTGTAGACAAGAAAAAACTAGACACCAAAGAACTTGACGACATTCTCAATCTTATTGAAGCCAAAAAGAAGCAATCATGAGCAACCTAATCATACAGTTTGTAGTGTACTCGGGCTTATTATACCTAAGCTATTTTTTGCTTTTCAAGCATTTGAGTTTTTATCAACTTAATAGAGTGGTTTTGCTAGGTATCCCTATAGCGGCTTTTCTGGTTCCGTTGCTTGCCCCACTTTATAGCCCCGTATTGCCTATCGAAATTCCGAACATCCAATTACTGGAAGTTACTGTAGCCCAGCAAAAAATAGTACATGGCTCTACTCTTATTTCAGCACCAAACTGGCTGGTAATCTTCTACTATGCTGTAACCTCTGTCATTCTATTAGGTATTGGCCGTGGCCTTTTCAAGGGTTTTACTATCGCCCGAAAAGCAGAAGTAATAGGTACCATTCGGTTTTCCAAAATGGTAGAAAGCCCATTTACATTCTTCAATGTGATTATCATCCCAAATGACTTAAAGGACAAGCAAGAGCTGCAAACCATTATAAACCATGAAAATGTGCATGTAGCACAAAAGCACGGAATAGATAACCTATACTATAGTTTGCTTAGCGCCTTAGCTTGGTTCAATCCTTTTGTACATCTACTGGCTAAAGAATTACGACAAACCCACGAATGCCTGGCTGATGAGCAGGCACTTAAAAATACTTCGCGCGAGGAATATGCTATGCTCCTATTGAGCAGCGCATTTGGCAAGGAGATTCAACTCTCGCCCATGGCCATGGGTACTGCCAGTCCTTTTTTTAACTCAAGTTTAATTAAAACAAGAATCAAAATGATTTACAAAGAAAAATCCAGCGGACTAAAATTGTGGTCGTATCTGGCCCTCGTTCCGTTGTTGGCAGGTATGACCTTGATGTCATGCAGCAAAACCGAAGCCCAGACGGTTGACATTGAAAAGCAACAAGAGGCTTTTGAAATGAACCAGGTGGAGCAAGTACCACTATTTACAGATTGTGATGCCAATGCCAGTGCTGAGGAGCAAAAAATGTGCTTCCAGCAGGGCATTAAGAATTACATAGGAAATAACTTTAGATACCCTGATGCAGCCTATAATCTTGGCCTTGAAGGAAAGATTTTTGTGGAATTTATTATTGACCGATCTGGTGAGGTAAAAGAAGCAAGCATTAAGCGTGGCCTCCAATTTGACGAAGCTGATAAACAAGCAGCAGCTGAAGAAACCAACAATTATGCTGTAAAACTGGTAAAAGGAATGCCAGCGATGTCGCCAGCTCTAAAAGATGGTAAAAAGGTTGCAATGAAATTTGTTCTTCCTATTCAACTCAAAATGCCACCGAAAGAAGATTAGCTGATTATTGGTCTTTTGGGTAAAGAACGAATTCTTAGTATCTGAGCCTTTCAAAAGACTTTAAGCCCCATTAGTCCTGACAGGCTTTCATAACCTGTCAGGACTTTTGATATGGACTATTCCTAACTAAAGCTCAACACTTGAAAAAAACCAGCATAAAAAACAAAAACCTGACGGGTGTTTAATATCTCCGCCAGGTTCTATCTTCAAGTTGAACTGAATATCTAAAAGCTTACGCAATCTCTACAAAGGTCAAGCTCATCTTTTCGCCCTTCTTTTAGCAGCGTTACGTAATGCATGCGGGGCTCTCCTTTGTAGATGCTGTACAAATCATCTTTTAGGATATTACCCACCACGCCTTTGCTATTAAGATCGTTGCAGCACACGGTAACATCACCATTGGGCAATACTACCATTTGGCGCATTAGCATGTCGCAGCCTTTTTTGTTTACTATTTTTTCTTCGCCTATATCTATTTGGCCACCCCAGTCGTGCAGCCTGCGGTATTCTACCGAATCCAACAGTTCGGTAATGGCCTTAAAGTCTTTTTCCATCCACGTATTATTAAGCGGATTTGGCTTGGGAATAATACTTATCCCAAAAGTTTTCATCAATGGGTCAACTCGGTTTTTTATCTCTACCACCGCCCGAACGTTTTCGGCAAATTTTTCCCATTTAGCATTTACTCGTAATTCTTCAAAAGCGGTAGGCGAGCCACCATCCAAACTAAAGCCTATTTCATCCAGCACTTTTAGCGAAATAATCTCTTCGGCCAATTTTGGCCTAAGTAACATTCCGTTGGTAAGTAAAATTACAGTAGGAAACTCGCGGCCCATTTCTGCAAAAATGGCTTTGAATCTTTCGATTCTCTTAAACATCTCCACACGATCAGGATGCATTAAGGTTTCGCCACCATTGTGCAAATTAATGGTTCGTACTTGGCTGAATCTTTCGTCTTCTAATAGCTGGGTAAACAAGCGGTCCAGAACATCCAAACTCATGTAGGTTTTGGGTTTATCATGATCTAGAGGCTTTGGACGTGCTAAACCTGCCATAATAGGTTTGATAATCAAAGGCATATTTCCATTCCTGGGCCTTTTTTACGGTGTTCCAAAGTGCGGGTCTGTCGGCCGCAAAACTCTTAAGCTTTCTTGTAAATTCTGACATGCCCAAATGTACTTAGGCTATATGCTCTAAAACATGACGAGCGTCAGGATTTAGATGGCTAAACCGCCCAATTTTACCTAGAGCCATCTAAACTCTAATTATCGTCTTTCCCTTATATTTGGATTAACCCTATATACCCTACAAAATGAAAAACCTTATATCCTTAGCACTTTTACTGTTTAGCATATCAGCTAATGCCCAATACCAGCCGACCGCGGTAGAAGGCAGGCAATGGAATCAATACTTACATCCTGTAATGATTACATGGCCAGGGATGATTTATCAAGAATTTAGAGGTGATACCTTGTATAAGGGCAAAACCATGAAAAAGTTGATTACTGTAAATGTTAATAGAAGTTTCAAATCATTAGATGCCCTTGTTTATGAAGACACCACTAGGCCTTCCATAACTTACTACTATCCCAATTCTAGTTTATTTGGAGATTCGGTCTTCTTTGATTTAGGGATGCCTATTGGTGATTCATCTCTATTCATGTGTGGTGGAGATACCGGATACTACAGACTAGATACCACCACATTCATTACAGACCTATCCAACACTGTAAGAAAAAAACATTTCTTTTCAGCAAAGATTAGTACAGTAGGCTGGGGCAGATATCGAAGCTATTTTAAATGGGTTGAGGGCTTTGGGAAAATGGCTGGTAACTTTGAATATCCCATTCCTGCCATATGCTTTTCAGATCCACCTGTTATTGAACTCATCTGTGTTTCTGACTCTAGCACCCAGCTTTACCAAAATCCAAGCTACAACACCTGTGACTTTATTAGCACTCCAGAAATAGATTTTCCCCAGCCTATTATTTTTCCAAATCCTGCCTCCACTTTTATAGAAATTGAAAACATTAATCCAGGAGAGATTAAAGCCATTCAAATTATAAACGCTGCTGGGGTGATGGTAATGGAAATTCAGCAAGTTGAAAACGACACAATCGATATACAGCAATTAGCAGCTGGGCTTTATACCATGAATATTATTCTATCAGAGAATCAAAGTATTCTGAAGAAATTTGTGGTAAGTGAATAGTCTTTAATTTTCACAGAAGTGTTATAAAACGCGGTAAAATCTTTAGAGGTACTTAAGGTGATTTATCCTTTCCAATACCAAAAAAACCCTGACCAACTTTCGTTAATCAGGGTTTTTAATATGTATAGAAATCTATAACCTAAGCTTGCCCTGTAGGTCCACCAAAATTCAAAGGAATATTGGGTTGCTCTACATCCTGGATTTCGCCATGCTGTGCTTCAAAGCGCGAAACATTTTCGCTTAGCGCTCTCAAAAATCGCTTGGCATGCTGGGGTGTTAAGACGATACGCGACTTAACTTTTGCCTTAGGCACTCCCGGCATTATTTTTATAAAATCCAACACAAACTCACTGGCCGAGTGATTGATAATAGCCAAGTTGGAATAAGTTCCTTCAGCTACTTCTTCGCTCAACTCTACATTAATCTGGCCCTCTTTGGGCATTTGATTTTGTTGATCTGCCATAATTATGATTTCACTGCTTCTGCTTTTACAGCCTCTTCTTTAGCTCTCAATCTATCGTAATCATCCTGAGACCCTACAATGATTTTCTCGTATTGCTTAAGACCTGTTCCTGCTGGTATTTTGTGTCCAACAATTACATTTTCTTTAAGACCTTCAAGAGAATCACGCTTACCGTTTACGGCAGCCTCATTCAATACCTTAGTAGTTTCCTGGAAGGATGCTGCTGAGATAAACGATTTAGTTTGAAGCGAAGCTCTTGTAATACCTTGCAATATGGGCTTAGCAGTAGCAGGTTGTGCATCACGAGCCTCTACAAGGGCTTTATCTGCTCTGCGCAATAATGAATTCTCATCTCTTAAAGTACGAGCATTTATAATCTGCCCGGCTTTTAAGTTTTCAGAATCGCCTACTTCTGTTACTACCTTCTTGTCAAATATCCAGTCGTTTTGCTTCACAAAATCATTCTTATGAACCAAGTTTCCTTCAAGGAATAAAGTATCTCCCGGATCTTGAATATCAACTTTGCGCATCATTTGACGAACGATTACCTCAAAGTGCTTATCGTTAATCTTCACACCTTGCAAACGATATACTTCCTGTACTTCATTTACCAAGTACTCTTGTACTCTGTTTGGCCCTTGTATAGCCAAAATATCAGCAGGAGTAATAGCTCCATCAGATAGTGGCAAACCAGCACGTACAAAGTCATTTTCTTGTACTAGTATTTGCTTGCTTAGGTTAATCAAGTATTTCTTGATTTCACCGGTACGGCTTTCTACAATAATCTCACGATTTCCGCGCTTGATTTTACCATAAGAAACCACACCATCAATTTCTGAAACCACAGCAGGGTTTGAAGGGTTACGTGCTTCAAATAGCTCGGTAACACGTGGCAGACCTCCAGTAATATCACCAGACTTAGCTGATTTACGAGGAATCTTCACCAAAGTTTTACCCGCTTTTATCTTATCGCCTTCTTCTACTATAATGTGTGCCCCTACAGGTAGCGTATAGTGCTTAAGCTCGGCTCCTTTACTATCTACAATAGAGATAGTTGGAATGTGCTTTTTGCTACGAGTTTCAGAAATCACTTTCTCCATGTAGCCTGTTTGCTCATCAATCTCTACTCGGTAGGTTATACCTTGCTCGATATCAGAGAACTTGATGGTTCCCGCAGTTTCAGAAATAATTACCGCGTTATATGGATCCCAATCACAGATTACATCGCCTTTCTTCAACTTATCTCCGTCTTTCACTCTTAAGAATGAACCGTAAGGCACGTTGTTAGTAGCAAGGTTGATTCCTGTCTTCTCATCTACCAATTTCATTTCGGCAGTACGACCAATCACGATTTCTACTGTATTTCCATCGTTGTCTTCACCGCTTACTGTGCGTAGTTCTTCAAAGTCAATCTTACCATCAAATTTTGCCATGATAGAAGATTGTTCGGCTACGTTACCGGCAGTACCTCCCACGTGGAAAGTACGAAGCGTAAGCTGTGTACCTGGTTCACCAATAGACTGTGCAGCAATTACACCTACAGCCTCGCCTCTTTGTACCATTTTACCGGTACTTAGGTTACGACCATAACATTTGCCACATATACCTCTTTCGGTTTCGCAAGTAAGTGCTGAGCGTACTTCTACCATTTGCACTGGTGAGTCCTCTATTTTACGAGCTGCCTCTTCGGTAATAAGGTCTCCGGATATTACATATACCTCTCCAGTAGCAGGATCAATGATATCATGAAGTGAAGTTCTACCAATGATTCTATCGAATAAAGGCTCTACCACTTCTTCGTTTTTCTTAAGGGCTGTTACCTCAAGTCCCCTAAGAGTGTTACAGTCTTCTTCGTTTATAATTACATCCTGAGCCACATCTACCAATCTACGTGTTAGGTAACCAGCATCAGCCGTTTTAAGGGCCGTATCTGCAAGTCCTTTACGCGCACCGTGAGTAGAAATAAAGTACTCAAGGATAGAAAGACCTTCTTTAAAGTTAGATACAATCGGGTTTTCGATAATTTCACCCCCGCCAGAACCTGACTTTTGTGGTTTGGCCATCAATCCACGCATACCTGATAGCTGGCGAATCTGTTCTTTAGAACCCCTTGCACCAGAGTCAAGCATCATATATATTGGGTTGAAACCTTGACGATCACTTATTAAGTGATGCATCGCACGCTCAGTAAGGCGAGCGTTGGTATTGGTCCATACATCAATTACCTGATTATAACGTTCGTTATTGGTAATCAATCCCATATTGTAGCTATTCAGAATATTGGCAATTTGCTCTTCTGCATCATTTACCAAAGCATCCTTTTCTTCAGGGATAATGATATCACCCAAAGAGAACGACAACCCACCACGAAATGCAAAACCATATCCTAAGTTTTTCATATCATCCAAGAACTTTGCAGTTGTAGGAATGTCAGTCAACTTAAGGATATCAGAGATAATTTCTCTAAGTGCTTTCTTAGTAAGAAGTTCGTTGATAAAAGGAACCGTTTTAGGCACTACCTGATTAAATAATACTCTACCTACTGAGGTTTCGATAACCTTCATAGTCATATTACCATCTTCGCCCATTACTCTTGCGCGCGCCTTTATAGGTGCGTTAAGCATAACTTTTCCTTCATTATGAGCTATCTGTACTTCCTCATCCGAGTAAAAAGTAAGACCTGCTCCTAATATTGGGTTCTCTTTGCTCACCTGCTTAATCTTGGTCATATAATAAAGACCAAGTACCATATCCTGAGAAGGAACAGTAATAGGCGAACCGTTAGCCGGGTTCAAAATGTTATGCGAAGCCAACATCAATACCTGAGCTTCTAGGATAGCCGCAGAACCTAATGGAAGGTGTACTGCCATCTGGTCACCATCAAAATCCGCGTTGAATGCGGTACATACTAATGGGTGAAGACGAATCGCTTTTCCTTCGATAAGTTTTGGCTGGAAAGCCTGAATACCTAAACGGTGTAGTGTTGGTGCACGGTTTAGCAATACCGGGTGTCCTTTCATTACGTTTTCCAGGATATCCCATACTACTGGCTCGCGCTTATCTATAATTTTCTTGGCAGACTTTACTGTTTTTACAATACCTCTTTCGATAAGCTTACGCACGATAAAAGGCTTGTAAAGCTCAGCAGCCATAGATTTTGGAAGACCACATTCATGCAATTTCAAATCTGGACCTACAACGATCACAGAACGTGCTGAATAATCAACCCTTTTTCCAAGTAAGTTTTGACGGAAACGACCTTGCTTACCTTTCAAAGAATCTGAAAGTGATTTAAGCGGACGGTTGCTATCAGTCTTTACAGCACTTGATTTTCTTGTATTGTCAAAAAGTGAATCTACCGCCTCTTGAAGCATACGCTTCTCGTTACGAAGAATTACTTCTGGAGCTTTTATTTCTACCAATCTCTTAAGACGGTTGTTTCTGATAATCACCCTACGGTACAGGTCATTCAAATCAGAAGTAGCAAAGCGACCTCCATCAAGCGGCACCAATGGGCGCAACTCTGGTGGAATAACTGGTACTACTTTTACAATCATCCATTCAGGACGGTTTTCTATACGAGTATTAGCATCGCGCAAAGCTTCTACAACCTGAAGACGCTTAAGAGCCTCTTGCTTACGTTGCTGCGAAGTTTCGGTGCTAGCCTTGTGACGAAGGTCATACGAAAGTTGATCTAAATCCAAACGGCTCAACAACTCGATAAGAGCTTCAGCTCCCATCTTTGCAATGAACTTATTTGGGTCGCTATCATCCAGGTAATGGTTTTCACCCGGAATACGATCTAATATTTCTAAGTACTCTTCTTCTGTTAAATACTCCATATAAGCCAATGGCGAACCATCAGGCTTAGTGGCATGATTACCTGCTTGTATTACTACATACCTTTCGTAGTAGATAATCATGTCTAGTTTCTTGGTAGGCAAGCCTAGCAAGTAACCAATTTTATTTGGTAAAGATTTGAAATACCAGATATGAGCCACAGGCACCACAAGATTGATGTGGCCCACGCGCTCTCTACGCACTTTCTTCTCTGTTACCTCTACCCCACAACGATCACATACAATACCCTTGTAGCGGATACGCTTGTATTTTCCACAGGCACATTCGTAATCCTTTACAGGACCGAAAATACGCTCGCAAAACAAGCCATCGCGCTCGGGCTTATGTGTACGATAGTTAATCGTTTCTGGTTTTAGCACTTCGCCATGCGATCTCTCCAACAAAAATTCGGGAGAAGCAAGACTGATTGTAATATTCTTGAAGTTGCTATTGTAGCTATTGTTATCGTTCCTCTTTAAAGCCATATTCGGAATCTTTAATTCTGTTATAAAATGATTAATCCAAGGTGATCTTCAAACCAAGACCATTCAATTCGTGTAATAACACGTTGAACGATTCAGGAATACCAGGTTCTGGCATCGGTTCTCCTTTCACAATGGTTTCATAAGTCTTAGCTCTACCTACTACGTCATCCGACTTCACAGTCAAAATTTCGCGAAGGATGTTAGAGGCACCAAATGCCTCAAGAGCCCAAACCTCCATCTCTCCAAAACGCTGACCTCCAAACTGTGCTTTACCACCAAGAGGTTGCTGAGTAATAAGAGAGTACGGCCCTATAGAACGAGCATGCATCTTATCGTCTACCATATGACCTAGCTTAAGCATGTAGATAACACCTACTGATGCTGCCTGGTGGAAACGCTCTCCAGTACCACCATCATACAAGAATGTATGACCAAACTGTGGAATACCTGCTTCTTCTGTAAGCGCATTGATATCATCTAATGACGCTCCATCAAAAATAGGAGTAGCGTATTTTCTACCTAGCTTTTTACCAGCCCAGCCTAATACGGTTTCATAAATCTGACCAATGTTCATACGAGAAGGTACACCTAGTGGATTCAATACGATATCTACCGGAGTTCCATCCTCAAGGAAAGGCATGTCTTCATCACGTACAATCTTGGCAACAATACCCTTGTTTCCGTGACGACCCGCCATCTTATCACCTACTTTAAGCTTACGCTTTTTGGCGATATATACTTTGGCCATTTTTACAATACCAGAAGGAAGCTCATCTCCTATGCTTATGGCAAACTTCTGACGCTTGTAAATACCCATAAGATCAGTCACTTTAATCTTATAGTTATGAATAAGTGTAGAAATCAAATCGTTCTTATCAGCATCCGTAGTCCACTGTCCGCCTGTAATACGGGTGTAGTCATCCTGGCTGTTAAGAATCTTTTGAGTGAACTTAGTTCCTTTAGGAATCACTTCTTCATTAAGGTCATTCTTCACCCCTTGGCTAGTTTTACCAGCTACCAAGATGTTTAATTTTTCTAGGAACTTTTGACGAATAGTCTCCACTTTCATGTTGTACTCTTCATCCAATTGCTCCAAGTGATCCTTATCCAACTGGCGAGCTTTCTTATCTTTTACAGATCTAGCGAAAAGCTTTTTGTCAATTACCACTCCCATCAATGATGGCGAAGCCTTAAGAGATGCATCTTTTACATCACCCGCTTTGTCACCAAAAATCGCGCGTAATAATTTCTCTTCAGGTGTAGGGTCTGATTCTCCTTTTGGAGTAATCTTACCGATAAGGATGTCGCCTGCTTTTACTTCAGCTCCAATACGGATAATTCCGTTTTCGTCAAGCTCACGTGTAGCATCCTCACTTACGTTAGGTATGTCAGCAGTAAGTTCTTCTACTCCTAATTTAGTATCTCTTACATCCAATGAATACTCATCGATATGTATAGAAGTAAAGATATCATCACGTACAACTCTTTCTGAAATTACAATCGCATCCTCAAAGTTGTATCCTTTCCAAGGCATAAATGCTACTTGCATGTTTCTACCCAAAGCTAGTTCTCCAGCTTCGGTAGCATATCCTTCGCATAATACCTGTCCTTTTCTTACCTCTTCGCCTTTTACTACAATTGGCTTGATATTGATACAAGTACCTTGGTTTGTTTTACGGAATTTAACAAGGTTGTAAGTTTTTGAATCATCTTCAAAACTCACCAAACGCTCGTCATCAGTACGCTCATACTTGATGGTGATTTTATCAGCATCTACGTACTCTACTACTCCATTTCCTTCAGCATTTATCAATACACGACTATCAGAAGCTACACGGCCTTCAAGACCAGTACCTACAATTGGGGCATCAGGGCGTAACAATGGTACGGCCTGGCGCATCATGTTTGATCCCATCAATGCACGGTTTGCATCATCATGCTCCAAGAATGGAATAAGTGATGCAGAAATAGATGCTATCTGGTTTGGAGAAACATCCATGTAGTCAATTTTATCAGGCTCTACCAATGGGTAATCAGCCTCATCTCTAACTTTTACACGGTTGTTTTCAAACTGGCCATCATCCTTTACAGGAGCATTGGCTTGTGCTATTACTTTTTCTTCTTCCTCTTCTGCACTAAGGTATACCGGGTCTTTGCCAAAATCAACAAGACCATCTACCACCTTGCGATAAGGAGTTTCCAAGAATCCCATTTTATTCACCTTAGCATACACACACATAGATGAAATCAGGCCAATGTTTGGTCCTTCGGGGGTTTCGATAGGACAAAGACGACCGTAATGTGTATAGTGAACATCTCGAACTTCGAAACCTGCTCTCTCACGCGATAAACCACCAGGCCCTAGGGCTGATAATCTACGCTTGTGAGTAATCTCAGCTAATGGATTGGTTTGATCCATAAATTGAGAAAGCTGATTGGTACCGAAGAATGAATTGATAACAGATGAAAGTGTCTTCGCGTTGATCAAGTCAATTGGCGTAAACACTTCGTTATCACGTACGTTCATACGCTCACGAATAGTACGAGCCATACGGGCAAGACCTACACCAAATTGGTTGGCCAATTGCTCACCTACAGTACGTACACGTCTGTTGCTCAAGTGGTCAATATCATCCACCTCGGCCTTAGAGTTGATAAGCTCAATAAGGTACTTTACGATATTAAGGATATCATCCTTAGTAAGTACTTGTCTATCGGCTTCAATATTAAGTCCTAATTTTTTGTTTAGTCTGTAACGACCAACTTCTCCAAGGTTGTAACGTTGCTCAGAGAAAAACAACTTATCTATAATTCCACGAGCCGTTTCCTCATCTGGTGGCTCAGCGTTTCTAAGTTGTCTGTATATGTGTTCTACCGCTTCTTTTTCAGAGTTGGTAGGATCCTTTTGTAATGTGTTATGGATAATAGAAAACTCAGAAGCTTCTATATCCTCTTTGTGCAATAGAATCGTTTGAACGTCAGCATCTACGATTTCATCGATATGTTCTTTTTCAAGAACTGTATCACGATCTAAGATTACTTCGTTACGCTCAATAGATACTACTTCACCTGTATCTTCATCCACAAAGTCTTCTACCCAAGTCTTAAGAACACGAGCAGCCAGTTTTCTGCCCAATACCTTCTTAAGTCCTGATTTAGATACTTTTACTTCTTCGGCAAGGTCAAATATCTCGAGGATGTCCTTGTCTCTTTCAAAACCGATTGCACGAAGAAGAGTGGTTAATGGTAATTTTTTCTTTCGATCAATATACGCGTACATTACGCTATTGATATCCGTTGCAAATTCAATCCAGCTTCCTTTAAATGGAATTATACGGGCTGAATACAACTTGGTTCCGTTGGCGTGGTAACTCTGTCCGAAGAATACCCCTGGCGAACGGTGTAGCTGCGATACTACTACTCTTTCGGCACCATTTACGATAAAGGTACCACGCTGCGACATGTATGGGATAGTTCCCAAATACACATCCTGTACGATAGTTTCGAAATCTTCGTGTTCAGGATCTGTACAATAAAGTTTTAATCTTGCTTTAAGAGGTACACTAAAAGTCAAACCTCTTTCAATACATTCCTCTTCGCTATAACGAGGAGGGTCAATAAAATAATCTAGAAACTCAAGAACAAACTGGTTTCTTGCATCAGTAATTGGGAAGTTTTCACTGAAGGTTTTATAAAGTCCTTCGTCACCTCGATCATCTGGTTTTGTGTCAAGCTGGAAGAAATCGTGAAACGATTGCAATTGGATATCCAAGAAGTCTGGATAGTCAAAAGCATTTTTAATGGAAGCAAAGTTGATTCTTTCTCCTAGATTTCTTGTAACTGGGTTTTTGGACATCTGGAATGAAATAAAGTTAAAATAAACACAAAAGGGTTTAGGCCTTTCGCGCCACTGACACGAAAGACCTAAACCGAATCTTAATAAGCAATATTGAGATTACTTAATCTCAACTTCAGCACCAGCCTCTTCTAATTGAGTTTTAAGTGCTTCTGCTTCGTCTTTTGCAACGCCTTCTTTAAGAGCCTTAGGCGCTCCATCTACTAATTCTTTAGCTTCCTTAAGACCTAATCCTGTAAGTTCTTTTACAAGTTTTACAACAGCTAGTTTAGAACCACCTGCGGCTTTAAGGATTACATCAAATTCAGTTTTTTCATCTGCACCGGCAGCATCGCCACCAGCAGCAGGACCTGCAACCGCAACTGCAGCAGCAGCTGGTTCGATTCCATGCTCTTCTTTAAGGTATTCAGCTAATTCGCTTACTTCTTTTACTGTAAGGTTTACGAGCTGATCGCCCAATTCTTTAATATCCGCCATGTCGGTATATTTTTTAAGTTAAATTTATAATTACGCTATATTTTGGAAGCTGAGTGCGTACACTGTTATTATGCTGCGCGTTCCTCTAAAGTCTTTAACAGACCACCCAAAGTGTTCTTTCCACTCTGAAGAGCAGAGATAACATTCTTGGCAGGAGATTGCAGCAATGCGATAACGTCTCCAATTAGTTCTTCCTTAGATTTAAGGTTTACTAATGTTTCTAATTCGTTATCACCTACATATATAGATTCATCCACATAAGCTCCTTTAAGCATAGGCCTTTCAGCCTTCTTTCTAAACTCTTTAATAAGTTTAGCAGGAACATTACTTGTTTCTGAAACCATAATACTGGTGTTACCCTTAAGCGTATCAAAAAGACCTTCAAAGTTCTTTTCTGAACGCTCCATTGCTTTTCTAAGCAAAGTGTTTTTCACCACATTAATCTTTACTCCATTCTTGAAGCAAAGTCTACGAAAGGCGCTAGTTTGCTGGGCATTTAAGCCAGCTATGTCAGCTACATAAAGAATGTTTGTATCCTTTAATACTCCCGTAAGAGTTTCTATTTCTTGATTTTTTTCTTCTCTTGTCATGATCTAAATAGCTTTTCTGATTAGATTGATTTCGCATCAATAGCGATTCCTGGGCTCATAGTACTGCTCATGCTGATACTTTTTATGTAAGTACCCTTAGCAGCCGATGGCTTCAATCTTAACAAAGTATTTAATAATTCTTTTGAATTCTCATTGATCTTTTTGCCATCAAAAGAAACCTTACCTACTGATGCATGTACGATTCCATATTTGTCAACCTTAAAATCAATCTTACCAGCTTTCACTTCAGTAACTGCTTTTGCAACGTCCATAGTTACAGTTCCAGTCTTAGGGTTTGGCATTAATCCGCGAGGACCTAATACTCTACCCAAAGGACCAATCTTACCCATTACGCTAGGCATGGTTACGATTACGTCTACATCTGTCCATCCACCTTTGATCTTTTCAATATACTCATCAAGACCAGCATAATCTGCTCCGGCATCCTTTGCTTCTTGCTCCTTATCGGGAGTTACCAAAGCCAATACTTTTACATCTTTACCAGTTCCGTGAGGAAGAGTTACCACACCACGTACCATCTGATTGGCCTTACGTGGGTCTACACCTAATCGCACAGCAATATCTACTGTAGAATCATTTTTGGTGGTAGTGATTTCTTTTACCAGTGCACTTGCTTCTTCTAATGAGTACAACTTAGTTGCATCCATTTTGCTTAGTGCTTCTTTTCTTTTCTTACTTATTCCAGCCATTTTTTTAACTCTTTTAGTGGATTAAAATGGTTTGGCACCTGTTACTGTAATACCCATACTACGGGCAGTACCTGCTACCATTTTCATTGCAGCCTCTGGAGTAAATGCATTTAAATCTTGCATTTTGTCTTCAGCTATTGCTCTTACTTGATCCCAATTTACCTTACCCACTTTTTGAAGATTACTTTGTGCCGAACCTTTCTTGAGTTTTGCAGCCTCCATCAATTGCACAGCAGCAGGTGGGGTTTTTATAATAAACTCGAAGGACTTGTCAGCATATACCGTAATCACAACGGGTAGTACTTTACCTTGCTTATCTTGAGTTCTGGCGTTGAACTGCTTACAAAATTCCATAATATTCACACCCTTAGCACCCAATGCAGGGCCTACTGGAGGAGCAGGATTTGCAGCACCACCTCTTACCTGAAGCTTAATTAAAGCACTTACTTCTTTTGCCATTTTAATTTCTATTTTATAAAAAACTCGATACTTCCTGCCGGAGTGGAAGCTTCCGGACTTTTATATAGAGCTCACACACTATTTTATGATTCCTTTTCTACTTGCATATAGCTAAGCTCTAGAGGTGTCTTACGACCAAAAATCTTCACCATTACCTCTATCTTACGCTTCTCTTCATTTATCTTTTCGATGGTACCATTAAATCCATTAAACGGTCCATCAATAACCTTCACAGTTTCGCCTACTATAAATGGAATGTTAATCTTCTCATCTACCTCCGTAAGTTCATCAACCTTACCTAGCATACGATTTACTTCGCTCATTCTAAGTGGCACTGGATCTCCACCTTTAGTTTCGCCAAGAAAACCAATTACCCCTGGTACATTTTTTATGGTATGCACTAGCTCACCTACCAGGTTGGCTTCTATCATGATATATCCAGGAAAGTAATTGCGTTCTTTACTTACCTTTTTTCCATTACGGATTTGATATACCTTTTCTGTTGGTACTAATATCTGTCCGAAATAATCCAATAAGTTCTCAAACTCAATCTCATTTTCGATATAAGCTTTGATCTTATTTTCTTGGCCAGATATAGCCCTAATCACATACCATTTTTTTCCACTGTCGCTCATAATAATACTGTTGATCTTTAGAATAAACTATAAAACAATTCTAAAGCAGTACTAATAATTTTGTCCATTGCAAAAATGATTAATGCTATCACCACTGAGGCTACAGCTACTAATACTGATGACTTTTGCAATTCACTCCAAGTTGGCCACGAAGTCTTATTTACTAACTCTTCGTATGACTCTTGAAAATATGTTTTTATGGCACTCATGTTATTTTCCTTTGCACGGGTGGTAAGAATCGAACTCACGACCTTCGGTTTTGGAGACCACTGCTCTACCAGCTGAGCTACACCCGTATTTGTATTATTTCAATCTAATTAGGAGTCGGTTTCATTTAGAATAAAAAGCTCTAAAAGTGACCGAACCTCTATTTAGTCAGAAAGGTATCCCGAAAAATTCGGGACACCTTTTCTGCTAAACATGTATTTTGAATAGACTAACTTAGTCTTACTCAACAATTTCAGTTACCTGTCCAGCACCTACAGTTCTACCACCTTCGCGAATCGCAAAACGCAACCCCTTGTTGATAGCTACAGGAGCAATAAGAACTACTTCGATAGAAATGTTATCACCAGGCATTACCATTTCAGTTCCAGCAGGAAGAATGATTTCACCAGTAATATCAGTTGTACGTAAGTAAAACTGTGGACGGTATTTATTGTGGAATGGAGTGTGACGTCCACCTTCTTCTTTCTTAAGGATATAAACCTCAGCCTTAAATTTAGTATGAGGAGTAATAGAACCTGGCTTACAGATTACCATACCTCTACGGATATCAGACTTCTCAATACCTCTAAGTAGGATACCTACGTTATCACCAGCTTCTCCACGGTCAAGAATCTTACGGAACATTTCAACTCCAGTAATTGTAGAGTTTAATTTCTCATCACCAAAACCGATGATTTCTACAGGATCACCAGTGTTAGCAACTCCAGTCTCGATACGACCAGTAGCTACAGTACCACGACCAGTGATAGAGAATACATCTTCGATAGGCATCAAGAAAGGCTTAGCTACATCGCGCTCTGGCTCCTCAATCCAAGAATCAACAGCATCCATAAGCTCCATAATCTTATCAACCCATTTTTGCTCGTTATTAAGTCCACCCAAGGCAGAACCGGCAATTACAGGGCTATTGTCACCATCGTACTCGTAGAAAGAAAGCAATTCTCTTACTTCCATCTCTACTAGCTCAAGTAACTCTTCATCATCTACCATATCCACTTTGTTCATGAATACAACGATGCGAGGAATACCTACCTGACGACCAAGAAGGATGTGCTCACGAGTTTGTGGCATAGGACCATCAGTAGCAGCAACTACAAGGATAGCTCCGTCCATTTGTGCAGCACCAGTTACCATGTTCTTCACGTAATCCGCGTGACCTGGACAGTCAACGTGTGCGTAGTGACGATTAGCAGTTTGATACTCTACGTGAGAAGTATTAATAGTGATACCCCTTTCTTTTTCTTCAGGAGCATTGTCAATTGAGTCGAACGAACGCAACTCAGAAAGACCTGCGTTAGCTAGTACTGTGGTAATAGCTGCCGTCAAAGTGGTCTTACCGTGGTCAACGTGTCCGATGGTTCCGATGTTCAAGTGGGGCTTATCCCTTTTGAATGTTTCTTTTGCCATGGTTTAAAAACTTAAATTTAAAATTCATCTATAAAAAGTAAGACCACAGTGGTCTTTCACTTTGAGCCAATGAGGGGAATTGAACCCCTGACCTCTTCCTTACCAAGGAAACGCTCTACCCCTGAGCTACATCGGCAGTGCCAGTTATCTGCTACCGCTATCGGTTAAACAAAACCAACAACCGGCAACCACCTTGAGCGGGAAACGGGATTCGAACCCGCGACCCTCAGCTTGGAAGGCTGATGCTCTAGCCAGCTGAGCTACTCCCGCTTGATTACTGCAATACTTAATTTCTTAATTACTACAGTCTGACTAATGTGGGGAGAGAAGGATTCGAACCTTCGAAGGTAAAAACCAACAGATTTACAGTCTGTCCTCGTTGGCCGCTTGAGTATCTCCCCATTCAATAAATAAAATAACGCTTGGTAATTTCTACTACCTCTATTCTGCTTGTAAGACTTCCAAACCTTACTATATTAAATATGCCAAATCCTAAATTTCAATCGCGATCCAAAAATTGAATCTTGCTGAGATTAAAAAAAGCTCCCTTTTACCACTAACACTCCTTAAAAAGAGGAGGGAAAAGAGAGCCGATGGAGGGACTCGAACCCCCGACCGGCTGATTACAAATCAGCTGCTCTAGCCAACTGAGCTACATCGGCATATTCACATTAAAAACAAGAACAGCCCGCTTTTTTTAAAACGGACTGCAAATGTAAAAAGAATTGTAATTGCTACAAACAGCAATAAATATTTTTTTTAAGTGACTGGAGCATTAAGCTTTTCCTTGTGTTTTTTCAACTGCCTACGAAGTGCCTCAGCCGACAGCTGAGCCGCTTCCTCAAAGGATTTACATTGCTTTTTCACTATCAGCTCATGACCTGGTATATTCAATTTAATTTCCGAAATTTTGTTCTCTTTTGTGTGGTTGTTGTCTAGCTTTAGGTACACTTCTCCGTCAATAACACGGTCATAGAAGGTTTCAAGTTTGTCCATTTTTGCCTGAATGAAGTTTACTAATTTCTGATCGGCTGTAAAGTTTACAGATTGAACGCGTACTTTCATATGCTTTATGGTTTTTGATCGCTCCTCGGGTGAGCTTTGTTATATATTTGTTTTAACTGCTCTATACCGTTGTGGGTATAAATTTGAGTGGCTGCCAAATTGGAATGCCCGAGTAATTCCTTTATAGAATTGAGATCAGCCCCTCTGTTTAGCATGTGGGTAGCAAATGTATGCCTGAGTACATGCGGACTCTTTTTCTCTAAGCCAGAGACAAAACCAAGGTAAGTATTAATGATATTGTAAACAAGCTTTGGATAGAGCTTATTTCTTTTTTGAGATAAAAATAAATACCCCTCTCCACTGCCCTGAATGTTTAACTTCTGAAGGTGAATGTGTTGAACCAAAACCTCCTTTAATACAGGACTAATAGGTACTATTCTTTGCTTATTCCTTTTACCTGTCACCTGTAGTTGGCTCTTACCAAAATCTACATCTTTTACCCTAAGACTTATCAATTCACTTAACCTAATACCGGTGTGATAAAAGGTGTACATAATGGCACGTTGACACCTACCCCAATCGTCTGATGGAAATACGTCTTGCTCAAATAGCCGAGACAAATCTTCTTCTGAAGCAATCCGCAAAAGCCTGGACCCAACTTTGGGTGCCTGAACCTTATTGACCGGATTAATCTCAATAATCCCTTCTTGCTGAAGGTATTTGAAAAAACTCTTGAGTGAGGACAATTTTCTTGATACCGTACGAGTGGTAATTCCATTATCCAATAAATGGATTAACCAATCTCTTATAATATGATGTGTTACTTCTTGCCAGGCGAGATCCTCAGAAAGTTGCGATTTAATGAATTTTTCAAATTCTAATAAATCCGTTTGATAGGCTATTGCGGTATGTTCTGAATACCGTTTTTGAAATCTAATAAAATCTAAAAACTGAGTTATAGCCATAAAAAAAGCAAGGAGATGTAAAAATACAAATCCTTGCTTCATAAAAATATAAATTTAGCGATATGTCGCCTATTCTTCGTCTTGACGTTTTGACTGGATATAGGCAGCTTTCAAGATTTCTTTTCTTCTAATTACAGAAGGTTTGATAAATTGTTGACGACCACGAGTCTGACGCATAGTTCCGGTACGATCGAATTTACGTTTGTAGCGCTTAAGTGCGCGTTCTATTGACTCTCCTTCTTTTACAGAAATTACAAGCATGTTCTTGTTTTGTTATTTTTGGGCTGCAAATGTAAAAGTTTAATAGTAATTAACAAGCCCTGATTTTTGATTATTTTATTAAATTTTTCGAAATCACTAATTTTTGGATTTCCGAGGTCCCCTCACCTATTGTACACAGCTTTACATCACGGTAAAACTTTTCTACCGGAAAGTCTTTGGTAAAGCCATATCCGCCAAAAATCTGAACCGCTTCATTGCATACTCTCACTGCTACTTCTGAAGAATACAGCTTAGCCATAGCGCCTGCAAGCGTAACTTTCTCACCACAGTTTTTCAAATCTGCAGCTTTAAAGGTTAACAACTCTGCTGCCTCTAGCTCAGTAGCCATATCTGCCAATTTAAAAGCTATGGCCTGAAAATTAGAAATAGGTTGCCCAAATTGCTCACGCTCTTTTGAATACTTTACAGAAGCATCCAAAGCTCCATGTGCGGTGCCTAATGAAAGAGCAGCGATAGAAATTCTGCCGCCATCCAGTACCTTCATGGCCTGAATAAAACCATCACCCTCTTCTCCTAAAATATTTTCGGCAGGAATTCTACAATTATCAAAAACCATTTCGGCAGTTTCTGATGCACGCATTCCTAGTTTATCTTCTTTTTTTCCGCCTGTAAAACCTGGCGTTCCACGCTCTACTACAAAAGCACTTATACCATGACTGTCTAACAGCTCTCCTGTTCTGGCCAATACTACAGCAACATCTCCGGTAATTCCATGAGTTATCCAGTTTTTGGCACCGTTCAGCACCCAATGGTCTCCATCTTTTTTGGCCGTAACTTTCATGCGCATGGCATCCGACCCGGTGTTTGCCTCAGTAAGACCCCAAGCACCTATCCACTCTGCTGAAGCCAATTTTGGTAAATATTTTTTCTTTTGCTCTTCTGAGCCAAAAGCCATAATATGACCAGTACACAAAGAGTTATGAGCTGCCATTGACAGCCCTATAGAAGGATCTACACGACTAACTTCTGTAATGGCCGTTACATACTCGGTGTAGGATAAGCCAGCACCACCATATTCTTCGGGCACTAATACCCCCATCAAGCCCAAGTCTCCCATCTTTTTGAAAACTTCTCTAGGAAAGGTTTGCGCTTCATCCCATTTCATTATGTTCGGACGAATCTCTTGTTCACAAAAATCTTTCACCGTTTGCGCTATCATAGCCTGGGTCTCGGTCATCCCAAAGGTCATTTGTCTATCCTGTGCAGTTTCCATTTTTAGGTAATCAGGGGGTTCGTATTTATAATCTTAAATAGGGTGCAATTTTACTGAATAATACGTCATCAATCAATTCAATCTGCTTCAATTCGTCAACAGACTCATAAGGACGTACGTTATCTCTGAAGTTTACAATGTTTTTTACCACTTCATAATTTAGATAAGGATGACTAAGCAGCTCTTTGAAACTAGACGTATTTAAGGACAACTTTCTCACCTGACCTTTGTGAATTTCTATGAAAGGAAGTATCATTTTCATTCGTTCCTCATCCATGCCATACACTTCCATAAGCTGAGTGGTAGAAACAAACCCACCAAGTTTTTCTCTGTACTCCAATATTCTGTGCGCATAAGCCGACCCAATGCCTTTAAGCGAAAGGAGAGCAAGTGAGTCTGCAGTATTCAGGTTAATGATTACAACTTCTTCCACTGGTTTTTCTTCCTCAACCAATTCAATATTTACAAAAGGAATCATCTTTTTGGCTAAAGCCGAATCAATACCGTATACCTTATATATCTGCTCAGGATGTGCAAATGGCTTTACTTTTTCGCGATAGGTTATTATATTTTTTGCTTGCCAATCTCGCAGTCCCATTTTTTCTAACTGCTTTTTAGAAACCGTATTTGGGTCAAAACTTTTAAAACTGTAATTCTTCTTAGAAAAATCTCGCTCCTTTTTGGCTGGGGTATTTATTACTATAAAATCAGAAACTCTGAAATACCAGGCACTGTCCATATTATAAATCTTAAGCACATCCTCTTTTTTACGGAATTGCCCTCCCTTGGTTCTATAATTTATAATGGATTTTGAAACTCGCCCGTCAAGACCTAATAGGGTAAAATCCTGGACAGAAGCTTCGTTAGGATCAAAAAAGAAAAGTGAATCTTGGGCCTTAAAACCTTCTTTTACCTCAGTGATTTGAGTTTTGCGATAGGCCACAATAGAATCGAACTGACTAAAATCGCTACTAGGTTGGGCAATAAAAAAGTCATCGAAATACAGGTAGGCCTGCATACCGATAACTAGTAGCACCAGTACCAAAAGGCCATTGCGCTGTTTTTTAGTGTAGGTAAAAAACTCTTTAACTCCTTTCCACAAAAGATTTGAAATTGCTTAGTCCAATTTACTCTTTTTCATTCCACGCACAGCCTCAAGGTATTTATTTAGCTCTTCGCGCACTTTTGGAAACAGCAACAGCAGCCCAATCATATTTGGAAAAACAAGGGCCAGAATCATAGCATCCGAAAATTTAATAACAGAATCTAAGGTGGCGGCCGCACCTACTATTATAAAGAATAGGAATATTGCTTTATAAGCCATATCCGCTGCTTTACTTTTCCCGAAAAGGTATTTCCAGGATTGTAAGCCGTAGTACGACCAAGAAATCATAGTAGAAAATGCAAACAAAATAATGGCGATAGTAAGTACCACTGAGAAATGTGGAATAACCGATTCAAAAGCCATAGAAGTTAAACTTACCCCTCCTATTGCTTCGCCTGTTTCGGCAAGCACTACAGTACCATGTCCATCACCACCATAAGGAAAAACCTCTTGACTATTAAAGAAAATAATCACCAAAGCTGTCATAGTACAAATTACTACGGTATCAATAAATGGTTCTAATAAGGCTACAATACCCTCGCTTGCGGGGTAGTTAGTTTTTACGGCCGAGTGTGCAATAGCTGCCGAACCAGCACCAGCTTCATTGGAGAACGCAGCACGCTGAAAACCGACAATAAGAACACCCATCAAGCCACCAAGGCCAGCCTCTGGGCTAAAAGCTCCTGAGAATATCATCCCGAAAGCATCATCTATATAGGAGAAATTTGCAAAAATTACTATCAAACAAGCTATCACGTAGATTACAGCCATAAAGGGAACTATCTTCTCGGTAATATTTGCGATACGCTTGATACCACCTATAATTACAATACCTACCAGAATAGCCATTACCAAACCTATTATCAAGCCAGTAGCTCCACCCTCTAAACCAAATAAGGTTGAAATTTGAGAAGCCGCTTGATTGGATTGAAAAGCGTTTCCGCCACCAAAAGAAGCTCCTACACAAAGTATTGCGAATAAACCTCCCAATACTTTTCCCAAGCCTTTCATATTTCTTTCGCCAAGGCCACGAGACAAATAATACATCGGGCCACCGTGTACGGTACCATCTTTATCCACATCTCTGTATTTCACCCCCAGGGTACACTCTACAAATTTGGTACTCATCCCCAGCAAGCCACATATTATCATCCAAAAGGTAGCACCAGGCCCACCTACAGCTATAGCCACGGCTACTCCTGCAATATTTCCTAAACCCACAGTACCTGATACAGCAGTGGCCAAGGCCTGAAAATGACTTACCTCGCCCTCCCTACTTTCATCTTCTATGGTTCCTATAATATCTCCATCATGCACAAGCTCCGAATTAGGGTCCATAATACCACGATCGTCTAACTCATCATATTTTCCCCTTACCACACCTATGGCTAATGGAAATTTTCTAATATTAATAAACGAAAAATACACGGTAAAAAAGCTCGCGCCCAATACCAATAATAGAACCACTATTGGTATTTGGACTCCGGCAATAGGAATTTTATATAAAACAATACCTTCCCAAATATCAGCTTTCGGGGCAAACCAATCATTTATTCTTTCATCAATCCCCTTTTCTTGGGCAAAAATCAATATTGGAGAAAAAAAGGCTAGAAGACTAAGTATCGTTTTATTCATAGGAATGTATGTTGTTGAATTTGCGCTTTAAATATTGTAGGATGCCAAATATAAAAA
>JAUICR010000015.1 GCA_030427785.1 Bacteroidia bacterium
CATCGTGGCAGAGAAAATTTCTTTTAAATTGAAATTCATGACTTTAGCTTTTCGTTTTTTAAAAAGGGCGGCAAAAGTACTGCCTCCTTTTGATGTGGCAATCAAGGTCTGAAAAATATGTTAGCAAGCTGCGGCATTATTTCTTGAATGGCATGAATAGCTTGTTATCTTTGAGAGAATTAAACCAAAAACCTAAGTAAGATGGCTGATTATTTTGACAATGACACACTGATAACTGAAGGCACAGGAGATGTCACCTTAACCCTAACCTGTGGATATGGGCAACCTATTGCCACCACCGTGCATGTAAAGGATGCTAGCGGAATTACCACCGAAATTGCAGCATTTGCTGGAGAGTGTACCAATAAGGTGTTGGGTTCTAATCAAACATTGAAGTATAAAAGAATCATCGTTTTTTCTATCGTGCATGATATACAGGATGTAGCTAGCGGAGATCCGGTAGAAGATATTAATATAGGTATGGCGATGAGCTGCAATGGTACATCAGTAGATACTCGTTTTATTAAAGAGACTAAAGGAAAAGGTAGCCTGGTAAAGTGTACTTATGAAATAATACTATTGTAAGATGAAAAATATTATAGGAATCTTAGCCATTGTAATCAGCCCAATGCTATCGGGGCAAACCGATACCTTAAGAAGTTTAGGAGCCATAGATCTTGATCTTTTGAAGATGCCCTCTAATGCCGCCTTTAATGTAATGGGAACTACCCCCAGCGAAATCGCAATGCCGTCCTCAGCCCCGGAGTTTGTAATAGATGTGCAAAATGCTTCAGACAACTTTTCTAGTTTTCCAAACAATTATGGTTTTTCCATAACCCCATATTGGTGGATACATGGTAAAACACTTTCATTTGAAGACGATTTTTCAACAGAAAATAAAATGAATCCCCTTCGTCATTTGCGGGTTTCGGGAGGTATTTTAAGTGGTACTTCTACCTCTATGAATACATGGCGTTATGCCTTGGGAGTGCAAACAGGATTGTTGATTGGAATGGTTGATTCGAGTAAAAAGGCGGAATATTACAATAAGCTATTGGGCTTGAATCGTGTTTTGTTTGAAGCTAGCGAAAAGGTACTGAAAACGGTGCCGCGGTATCAGGCAAGCGAAAAGAAAATAAATGATATTCTGAATAGGATGCAAATAGAGGGAATAAGTATCGAGGAGCGCGAAGCTTTAATAGCAGAATTGGGTATTGCCCAAAAAGAGCAGAAGCAACTCATGAATGACCTGAAAAGAGAAAGTATAATACGTGCAGGTGAGATGCAAGCGAAAGATAGCCTGGATCTTTATGAGTCTTTTAATGCCATGAGTGTGCGGTATGGCTGGAAGTGGGATGTGGGTTTGGCCACCGCCTATGATTTGTCAAATAACAAACTCGATTCTTCGCAAATGTACCGAAGTGGTGTGTGGACAAATTTTGGCTACAGCCTAAAAGCCACCGCAAAGCATCAGCTGTCTTTTTTAGGAGCACTTAGATATTACTTTTACGATAAGGTGATATATGCTACCGATGCCAATAATCTCTTGATAGAAAATCTTGGTGTGGTAGATGCAGGGGCGCGGGTGGTGCTTACAGCCAAAAAGCTAAGCGTATCGGTAGAAGGACTCTATAGAATGAGCATGGTGGAGGAGGTAGAAAATAGCTATAAGCTTAATGGGCTCATAAATTATAGCTTCTCATCTAACCGTTCGGTATATTTTTCATTTGGCAATGCGTTTAACGAAACCTCGGTGGGAGGCCCCGGTCAAGTGAGCGTGTATATTGGCTTGAACTTGGGTTTTGGAGGGAAGTCTGATATTGAGTACAAAGTAAAGTAGCTCGACATTAAATATTGTTTATTGTAAATCCTGTACGGCAATTATATCCATATATTTTTGCGCTCTTTTATTTATTCAAGTTTAAATTCTGGGAATGATTGCAATTGGTGATGCTTTAATATCTGAAGACATTTTGGAAAAGGCATTTGTGTGTGACCTTACAAAATGCAAAGGTGCCTGCTGTGTAGAAGGCGATGCTGGAGCCCCATTAGAGGAACAGGAAGTGGAGATATTGAAGGATATTTACGCAGATGTAAAACCATTTTTGCGACCAGAAGGCGTACAGGCAATAGAGCAGCTCGGTACAGCGGTACGCGATCCTGAAGATGGCGAATGGGTTACTCCCTTGGTAAATAATGCCGAGTGCGCCTATGTTATTTTTGATGATAAAGGAGTAACTAAGTGCGGCATCGAAAAGGCGTGGGAGCAAGGAGCTGTGGCGTGGAGAAAGCCGGTATCCTGCCATTTGTATCCTATCCGTATTGACACCTATCCTTCCTATGATGCTGTTAATTATCACAAATGGGAGATTTGCAGCCCAGCGTGTACCTTGGGTGCAGAGCTGAAAGTTCCTGTATATAAGTTTACCAAAGACGCCCTGATAAGGAAGTACGGCCCTGTGTGGTATAATGAATTGGAAGATGTAGCTGAAAATTGGCCTGGAAAAATGTAAGATAAGTTTGGGTTAACGAAATCAGTTCTCATTTCCCAGTCTCTAGTTCCTAAAACCACCTTCCCTATTCCTAATTCCAACTTTTAATTGGTGCTTTCTTTTTGACTAAAATTCTGCCTCAACGTTATCAACAATCCGTGTGAATTAAAATGTGGAAATCCTTGTAAAATTGACTTGGAAGCATTGCGACCTGCATTTCATCAGCAATACGGCTTAACATTCTGTTAATAAAAGCGTGACAATGTTAAAAACTACCTCTTTGACGCCCTTTTATATTTCCTAAAATTTGTGAAGTAAGTTTATAGATTGGCTTTGTCACCTACCTCTGATTTATATTTATTTTATTGAAAATCAATAATTTAACCTGAGTAAGGGAGGGCTAACTATCAGCAGATGAAAGGAATTAGATAAATGGAAAAGGATATGAATGCACCAGAACCGATTTTAGAAAAGAACAACAACCGATATGTGTTGTTTCCAATCGAACATCATGACATTTGGGAGTGGTATAAAAAGCAGGAAGCAAGTTTTTGGACTGCTGAGGAAATTGACCTAAGTGCCGATACGGTAGATTGGGAAACCAAACTTAGTAAAGATGAGCAGTACTTTATAAAGCATATTCTGGCATTTTTTGCAGCAAGTGATGGGATTGTAAACGAAAATTTGGCTGAAAACTTTGTGAATGAAGTGCAGTACACTGAGGCAAAGTTTTTCTACGGTTTCCAAATAATGATGGAGAATATTCATAGTGAAACCTACTCTTTGCTAATTGACACTTATATAAAGGATAAGGAAGAAAGCAATAAGCTTTTTAAGGCCATTGAAAACTTTGAGGCAATAAAAAAGAAAGCAGATTGGGCTATTAAGTGGATTGAGTCAGACTCGTTTGCAGAAAGGTTAATTGCCTTTGCAGCCGTAGAGGGTATTTTCTTTAGTGGCTCCTTTTGTTCTATTTTCTGGCTAAAGAAAAGAGGATTAATGCCAGGTCTGACATTTAGCAACGAATTGATTTCAAGAGATGAAGGCTTGCATTGCGATTTTGCAGTACACCTTCATAATAAGCATCTTCAAAATAAAGTTCCTAAAGAGCGCATTAAGCAAATAATTGTAGAAGCACTTGATATTGAGAGGGAATTTATAACCGAGAGTTTGCCTGTAAACCTAATTGGGATGAACGCCACTTTGATGACGCAATACTTAGAGTTTGTGGCCGACAGATTATTGGTAGAGCTTGAGTGTGAGAAAGAATTTAATGTGAGCAATCCATTTGATTTTATGGATATGATAAGCTTACAGGGTAAAACCAACTTCTTTGAAAAAAGGGTGGCAGAGTATCAAAAGAGCGGAGTAGTACAAGGACAGGATTCGCAGCAAATATCTTTTGACGCAGATTTTTAGAATAAAAAAACAAAGCAACAATCATTAAAATAAAACAGTAAAAAGGGCATGTACGTAATAAAAAGGGACGGGAGAAAGGAGACAGTAAAATTTGATAAAATAACCGCACGCATTCAAAAGCTATGCTATGGCTTAAGCGAGTTGGTAAACCCAACAACCGTTGCCATGAAGGTAATTGAGGGTATCTATGAAGGAGTTACCACTTCGGAGCTCGATAGCCTTGCGGCTGAGGTTTCTGCAAGTTTAACCACGCGCCATCCTGATTATGCTCAATTAGCAGCTCGTATTGCAATTTCTAATTTGCATAAAAATACCACCAAGTCTTTCAGCGAAACCATGAAGGATTTGAGAGAGTATGTAAACCCGCGCACGGGAAAGCACGCACCTTTAATTGCTGAAGATGTTTACGAAATCATTGAAAAGAACGCAGCACAGCTGGATTCTACCTTGATTTACGATCGTGATTTTAGCTATGATTATTTTGGATTCAAAACTCTTGAAAGATCTTATTTGCTACGATTGAATGGCAAAATTGCTGAACGCCCACAGCATATGATTATGAGAGTTGCCCTAGGGATTCATAAAGAAAACCTTGAAGCAGCCATAGAGACATATGATTTGATGTCGAAAAAGTATTTTACGCACGCTACTCCTACCTTGTTTAATGCCGGTACACCCAAGCCGCAAATGTCATCTTGCTTTTTGCTTACTATGAAAGATGATAGTATAGACGGAATATATGACACGCTTAAGCAGTGTTCTAAAATTTCGCAGTCAGCAGGTGGTATAGGTCTTTCTATTCATAATGTAAGAGCTACCGGTTCATACATACGCGGTACCAATGGTACTAGTAATGGTATAGTGCCTATGCTTAGGGTGTTTAATGATACAGCTCGATATGTAGATCAAGGTGGAGGAAAGCGCAAAGGGTCTTTTGCCATCTATTTGGAGCCTTGGCATGCCGATGTATTTGAGTTTCTTGATTTGAAGAAGAATCATGGTAAAGAAGAAATGCGCGCACGCGATTTGTTCTATGCACTTTGGACTCCAGACTTGTTTATGGAGCGTGTAAAAGCAAATGCCGACTGGACGCTAATGTGTCCTAATGAGTGCCCTGGATTGGATGAAGCCTATGGTGATAAATTTGAAGAATTATACACCAAGTACGAAGCGGCTGGTAAGGGACGAAAAACCATTAAAGCCCGAGACTTGTGGCAAAAAATAACTGAATCTCAAATTGAGACAGGTACCCCTTATATGTTGTATAAGGATGCTGCCAACGAAAAGAGCAACCAAAAGAACTTGGGGACCATCAAGTCTTCTAACTTGTGTACCGAGATTATGGAATATACCTCAAAAGATGAGGTGGCTGTATGTAACCTGGCCTCTATTGCATTGCCAATGTATATAGAAGATGGCAAGTTTGATCATCAGAAATTATTTGAGGTAACCTACAAGGTGACCAAAAACCTAAACAGAATTATTGATAGAAACTATTATCCTGTGCCAGAGGCTCAGAATAGTAATGTGCGTCATCGTCCCATTGGGCTGGGTGTACAAGGGTTGGCCGATACCTTTATTAAGCTAAGGTTGCCTTTTACATCTGATGAAGCGAAGGCCCTTAACAAGGATATTTTTGAAACCATTTATTACGCTTCATTATGTGCATCAAAAGATGAGGCAATAATGGACGGCCCTTATGAAACATTTCAAGGCTCTCCCATTAGCAAAGGAGAGTTTCAGTTTAATATGTGGGGTGTAGACGAAAAAGACCTTAGCGGACGCTGGGATTGGGCTAGCCTTAGAAAAGAAGTAATGGAAAAAGGCGTGCGAAATTCATTGCTATTGGCACCTATGCCTACGGCTTCTACCTCGCAGATATTGGGAAATAATGAGTGCTTTGAGCCATATACTTCTAATATCTATACTCGTAGAGTATTGAGTGGAGAGTTTATCGTGGTAAACAAACATTTGCTTATTGACCTTGTAGATTTAGGGTTGTGGAACGAAGAATTGAAGAACGAAATTATTCGTGCCAATGGTTCTATTCAGCATATTGATATCATACCCAACAATCTGAAAGAAATATACAAGACTGTATGGGAAATGAGCATGAAGGATATTATAGATATGAGCGCTGATAGAGGTCAGTTTATTGATCAGTCTCAATCTCTTAATCTTTTTATGGAAAATGCCAATATTGGTAAACTTACCTCTATGCATTTCTATGCATGGGAAAAAGGACTTAAAACGGGTATGTACTATTTGCGTACTAAGGCAGCAAGTGATGCTATTAAGTTTACAGTTCAAAAACAAGCTAAGGCAGAAGTAGAGCCAGTTACTGAGAGTGTGCAAACCGAAAAGATACAGGAAAAAGAAAGCCTAAAAAGTGCTGCAACACTTGGAGCACAGCGAGTTGCAGAAATGACTAAGGTAGTAGATGGGTTTAGCGATACAGAAATTATTGCGTGCTCCATCGATAATCCTGATGACTGTGAAGCCTGCGGTTCTTAAAAGAGTATTGCGGTAATTACAGAATTGCAAATGTTTTTTCTTGCTAGAATAGGCTTTGGCCTGATTTTGGCAAAGTAATAAAACAGAGTAGAGTAGTTTCATGACAAAAGCCATTTCGTTTACGCGGGGTGGCTTTTTCTTTTGGTTATATTTAGTGATATATAAAGTGGATATTTTGAGATATTGGATTGTTGGGCTATTGGTGCTTGTTGCTAATAAAGGTAATGCGCAAGGTTTAAACCCGGAAGAGGTAATACAGCAAGTATATAATATTTTGGCTGGCACTGATACTAGTGCTGCTAACCCCGATATAGCGCTGCTAGGCAAAGGTGCGTGGGAGGCATTGTCATATCTAGAGGAAAATGCTGGTATGGGGATAGAAACTTTGAATGAAGCGGTACCAGATTATTATCATTTCAAACCAAACGTTTTAATTCTAAAATTAATTGATACTCAAAACCAGAATGAGTATGGTATGGAGCTAGAGGTGCAATACCGCTTAACGGATGATTTGATTGTGGAACTATTAGACCCTAAAACAAGAAAGGTAAAAGATCGATGGAAAATCATGTACCTAGATGAAAACTATTTGGCTTTAGATATGGGAGATTTGCGATTGTTTTTTACCCATACACCTGATTTAGAGTAAAAGGATAGATGGGTCTTTTTTAGGAATAATCTTTCTAAAAATAGAGGGGTTTTGTTGCCATTTATCCTGAAGAATAGTAAAAGTTAATCATTAGAGTAAATCTATTTTGAAACTTGAATTTGAGGCGTTGTTTTTTTTGTGTATATTAATTTCCTATTAGAGATTACACCCGGCTAACCATTTGTTTATGTCAGAAGAGAAAAAACGCATCGTAAGGCAGAGAGCCAGACAAATACGAAAAGCAACTAAGGCAAAGCTTACTACTCAAGATTACTTACAGCGAGCGGTGGTTGTTCTTATTATTGTTGGAATATTAGCTTTGGCTTTAGTTCTAACTCAATAGTGAACCTCTTCTTGAATAGTTACTAAACGGTTTTGTTGATAAACTCCGTTTTCGATTTTGTAGGAATTGCACATCGATTACTGAAGTACAATTAGCGTTTTATTCATCTTCCCTATTAAGTGTTTTTTCACCTTCACATTTTCTGAAAAGATTAAGAGGAATTTGTTGATGACGTCATGTAGATTAAAGAATAATCTGTACTACGCATTGTACGTAAGTCGAAAAAATGTAGATAAGTGTAAAAATTTTTCAAAAAAATTCAACTCAATTTCATTCTAACTTTTTAAAAATTCAACAAATCATCTTCCTCTACTTTTTGCCTGCTTAATCTCCAACTCATCCCTGAAAATCGGTTATATACGTTCTTAATTTATCGGCTAAACAAACTATAACATTTTCGTCAGTAAATTTCGGTTTTGAAATATGACTTAGTGATAATTAGGTAGTTATATCGAAATATGTGCTGTTTTCATGTTAATATGTTGTTACATTTGGGGAGTTAATCAGGAGCAGAACCTTTAAGTTTTTGCAACTGATAACGCTCTAAACTCAAATGAAACTCTACTTATGAAGCTAATAAAAACCTTATTAGTCATGTCGATGTGTACGGCCATTGTATCGTCATGTAAACCTGAAGAAGAAGATAGTGGCCCGGTGGCAAACGTTACCAATACACGCCAAATGCGTGTGCCTGCCTCTTTTGAATACAATACTACTTCTACAATTACTTTTGATGTTTCTACTTCCAACATTTGGGGAAAAGAAAAAATACGAGTGGACTTTTACGATTTCAAACCAAATTCAGGGGGAGAAATTATTTGTACACGTTTTTTAGATGGCTATGGAATGGCCTCTGGAATTATCTCCATGCCAACCAGTACATCTACGGTATATGCTGTAATCAAGTATCCTGATGGAAGCTCTGATATGGCAGAAATTCTAATAACCGGCAATAGTTTTTCGCATGAGTTTACCGGAAGAAAATCAACGAAAAAAACAGTAATGGCTAGCCCCAATTGTACTGCCGGATGCAGTTCAGTAGTGGCCAACAGCTCTAATATTATTGAAGTTAAAACGGAAGGTATCCACTGCTTTACCGGAATTATTAGCAAAGCTATTACGGTAAGTAATATGGCAACAGCCAGAATATGTGGGTCAGGAACTTTTGAGCTTACAATAAAAAGTGGTGGTAAAGTAGAGATAGTAGATGGTGCAGATGTGACCATCTCTCTATTGACTGTTGAAGCTGATGCCGAAGAGTTAGTGGTTTTTTCAAATGCAAAAGTATCTGTAGAAAACTGGGCTACGCCTAATGCCGATATCACTAATTACGGTAAAATGGATTTTACCAATTTGAATATTAATAGCAACGCTCATTTCGAAAATCATGGAACCCTTAATGTAACAGGAACAGGATATTATGAGCTAAATGGCACACTTACAAACTATGGAAGTATTGTATATAATGGCAACTTAACTCAAAGTACAGGGGCCACTATTTCAAATTATTGCAGTATCCAAATCGCTAAGCAATTAAAGCTTAATACCGCTTTCAATAATTATGCATTTGTTCAGATAGGCACTACATTGTTTGTAAATGCAGGTGCAAAAATGAACCAGCATAGTGGTAGCTTCTGTTTGGTAAAAGATGTGTACTTAAATGGAACCATAGAAGGATTGGGTCAAACGTCATTGCTGAAAATAACTGATGCGATAAGCGGAAACAGCCAAGGTACTATAAAGGGGAACCTCCAGGTGTGTGACCTTAATGGAATTGAGGGTGCTTTTTCCGGTGATATTATCAGTCCGGCTGCCGAAGCGTGTGATCTTTATATCCCTTCTAGTATCTGCTATAGCGAAGGAAATGGTAATACAAGTGTATTGGATTCAGATTTTGATGGGGTGGCTGATGGATTAGATTTTTATCCGAATGATCCTGTCCTTAGTGGAGTTAGTTATTATCCGTCAACGGGTGGTTTTGCCACGTTGATGTTTGAAGACTTATGGCCAGGAAAAGGTGACTATGACTTTAATGATTTAGTTATTTCCTATTGCCACCGTATGGTTACCAATTCAGATAATTTGGTAGTACGTGTTGAATCCAAAATTTTAGTAAAAGCCATCGGGGGTTCTTTAAAGAATGGGTTTGGGTTTCAGTTTAACGTGGGTCCCTCTAGCGTAGAAAGTGTAACAGGTAATTTGCTTACCGAGGGAATAATAAGTGTAGCATCCAATGGTACAGAGAAGGGACAAGGCAAAGCAACTATCATAGCTTTTGATAATGCTTACTCCACTGTGTCAAGCAATCCTGGAGCTGGGTTTGTAAATACCAACACAGACGCTCCGGTAGCTACCGTAGACACCTTGACGATTATTACAACGTTTAGTAGCCCGGTTTCATTTGCGGCCTTGGGCGAAGGACCATTCAATCCATTTATCTTTATAGATAGAGATAGAGGAAGAGAAGTACATATGGTAAACCAAGAGCCTACCGATTTGATAAACGAAGAGTATTTTGGATCAGCATCTGATGACTCTAACCCCGAAACGGGACGCTACTTTGTTACCGATAAAAACCATCCGTGGGTGCTAAACTTTAAAGGCGACATTAGCCACATGCAAGAAAAGAAGGATATAGTAGAAGGTTATAATTATTTTGCTACATGGGCTCAGTCTGGAGGAGCACAGGTAAAAGATTGGTACGAAAAGCATACCGCCTATACCAATTCCTCCAAGCTATATTAAGCTAGGAAACAGAAAAGGCAAACCAATTATTGGATTGCCTTTTCTGTTTTTTCCTTTATCGATTAGTCAAACTACTGGCATAACTACTACGGGTAGCTTACAAGTGCATTTATATTAATGCCTTTGGCTAATTGCGCTCTGCCATTTAAGAATTCGAGTTCTACTAAAAAGTGTATTCCAAGAACTTCCGCTTCTAATGCCTCACATAAGGAAACAGCTGCTTTGATGGTGCCTCCTGTAGCCAATAAGTCGTCATGTATAATTAGTTTGCTACCAGGTTTAATATCATCCTTATGAATCTCGATTACGGCCTCTCCGTACTCCAGGCTATAGCTTTGCTGTAATACTGGCCGAGGCAGCTTTCCTGCTTTTCTTATAGGAATAAAACCAATTCCCAACTTTTGGGCGAGTGCAAAGCCAAACATAAAACCTCTGGACTCTACACCTACAATATAATCAGGGTTTAGCGGTTTTGCCCATGCTACCATAGACTCCACAATGTCTTTAGCAACGATGGGGTCGGCCATGGCGGGCGTAATATCCTTAAAGGAAATTCCAGGCTTTGGGAAATCCGGAACTTCCTTCATTATATTTTTTACTCTTTCTTGTAGCATTATTTAAATGCGTTTAATCCAGTTACATCCATACCTGTGATTAGTAAATGGATGTCATGAGTCCCTTCATAGGTCACTACTGACTCTAAGTTCATCATGTGGCGCATAATAGGAAATTCACCCGTAATACCCATTCCTCCTAACATCTGGCGAGCGTCTCTTGCTATTTTCAAGGCAATTTCTACACTATTTCTTTTGGCCATAGAAATTTGTGCACTTGTAGCTCTGTTTTCATTCTTTAGTACACCAAGTCTCCACACCATTAGTTGGGCTTTGGTAATTTCGGTTATCATTTCGGCCAGCTTCTTTTGTTGCAGCTGGAATCCTCCAATAGGACGGTCAAATTGAACACGCTCTTTACAGTACCTCAAGGCGGTATCATAACAGTCCATAGCAGCTCCTATGGCTCCCCAGGCAATGCCATAGCGAGCACTGTCTAAGCAGCCCAAAGGCGCTCCTAGCCCCGATTTGTTTGGAAGTAGGTTTTCTTTAGGAACTTTTACATTGTCAAAAACAAGCTCACCAGTAGCGCTTGCTCTTAAGCTCCATTTATTGTGAGTTTCAGGGGTAGTAAATCCTTCCATTCCTCTTTCTACCACCAAGCCATGTATTCTTCCTTCTTCATTCTTAGCCCATACTACGGCTACATCGCAAAACGGTGCATTCGAAATCCACATTTTGGCACCATTCAAAAGATAATGGTCGCCCATATCTTTAAAGTTGGTAGTCATACCGCCAGGGTTTGAGCCATGATTAGGTTCGGTAAGTCCAAAGGCTCCTAAAAATTCTCCACTGGCCAATTTTGGCAAATATTTTTTGCGCTGTTCTTCATTGCCATAAGCATAAATGGGATACATAACCAGGGATGACTGTACAGAGCAAGTGGAACGTACTCCTGAGTCTCCTCTTTCTATTTCTTGCATCATCAATCCATACGATATCTGATCTAACCCGGCTCCACCATATTCTTCGGGTATGTAGGGGCCAAAGGCACCAATATCAGCCAAGCCTTTTACAAGTTGTTTAGGAAATTTAGCTTCTTGTGCGTACTCTTCTATTATTGGAGTCACATCTTTTTTTACCCAGTCACGCGTTGCGTTTCGTACCATCAAGTGTTCTTCACTCAATAGGTCATCAAGGTTGTAATAATCGGGTGATTGAAATAAGTCAGTGGCCATGCTAATGATTTTCGGCAAAAATAATGACTTGCCCCGTTTTTTGTCCGTTTTAGCAGATTATCATTTTAATGCGTGGCTAAATCAAAATTTGAGAAGAATATGAAAGCTATCAAAACTTATAATAGCTTTGGGCATTCATGGAATTAACCGCTCATCATACGGACTGGTTGCTTATTGTAACCACCCTATCTTTTGTACTGCTTATAGCTGTCCGGCTGTATAATATTGTGCGATTTAAGCAATTGAGCTTTTTGCCGTTTCATGCCAGCAGAGCTGATATTGAAGATAGTTTTAACCCGGTACCCGGTAAAGGCTTTGTTGACTTTAGTTTGAGCATCATGTCGCCCGTAATCATTGCTCTTACGTGTTACTTACTTATTCATCCTTATAATGGGGCAGTGCCAATTTTTAGCGATTGGGCCCTGTATCTCCGTCTTTTGTTTATTGTTACTATTTTCTTTCTGCTCAAAAATTTTTTGGGAATGTTTGTGGGCTGGGTATTTGGTACCGCTGAAGAGATAGGTGTTTCTCAAAATGTGTATTTGGCATACAGAAGCTGGATGGCAATTGTTTTATTGCCTTTTTGTGTTTTACTGATTTTCTTTCCATCGGGCTATGCCATTTTCTACTATATATTGCTAATCATTACCGTTTTAGGGCTCTTGTTGGCATTGCTATTTACGGTACTCAGAATTTGGAATATGAGAATAGTAGCGTACTATAAAATTTTCTACATTTGCGCGCTGGAAATCACCCCCTTAATCTTTCTTATTGGATGGCTTTTAAGTCTGGTTAGGTAAGGTGAAATAGACAGAAATTACTAACCCAATTTAAGTCAGAATTTTGAAGGTAAAAACTATACTTGTTTCTCAACCCGAACCCCAGACAGAAAACTCTCCATATTTTGACTTAGCTGAAAAGAATAAAATCAAGGTTGATTTTAGACCATTTATTCACATAGAGGGGGTAGAAGCAGCAGATGTGCGAAAGCAAAAAGTAAATGTTTCTAGTCATACAGCCATTATACTCACAAGTAGGAATGCCGTAGATCATTTCTTTAGAATAGCGGAAGAGGTTCGATTTACAGTACCTAATGAGATGAAGTATTTCTGTACTTCTGAGGCTATTGCCTATTATTTACAGAAATATGTGGTTTATAGAAAGCGCAAAATTTATTATGCTAATAATACTTTTAGCGATCTTATAACACTAATAAAGAAGCATAAAAATGAGAAGTTTTTATTGCCTTCGTCAGATGTGCTAAAGCCTGAAATCCCAGTTTTATTGAAGGAGGCTAAGATTGATTATACAAGAGCCATTATGTACAAAACTGTATCTAGTGATCTATCTGATTTGGCGGATGTGTATTATGACATTCTTGTATTCTTTAGTCCTTCAGGTATTAAGTCATTAATGGAGAATTTCCCGGATTTTGTGCAAAACGAAACGAGAATTGCTGCATTTGGCTCTAGTACCCACAAGGCGGTAGAGGAACTTAACCTGAGATTGGATATCAAAGCACCTACCCCCAAGGCTCCATCTATGACTATGGCCATAGAGCAATATATTAAGGAGGAGAATAAGAAGTAGTACGTATCCAAACACTTTGGTTAGTACTTAGTAAGCAGGGATGATTCTGAACTTATCAAACCCAGAATGACCAAAGGAATAAAGAAGCATGAGCGATTAAAAAGCAGAAAACTCATTACAGAGTTGTTTGCTAATGGTAAGATTCATAAGGCGTTTCCAGTCATTGCTATTTATTTACCACTACAAGATTCCGAATCTATTAAAGTAGGTTTTTCGGTACCCAAAAAGCGAATAAAGCTGGCTAAAGATAGGAATACCTTAAAGCGCAGGATGCGTGAAGCATTTAGAATAGAAAGGGGGGAAAAAGACATTCATTTGGTTGGGATGGCAGTAATGTTCATTTATGTGAAAAATGAGCCTAGTGAGTATTCGGTATTTGAAAAAAGCATGGGCCGACTTTTAGAAAAATTGAAAACTGATCAATCTACTTAAGGCAATCAGGATTGAAATCATGCGTTTTAATTAAATTCGCTTAACCCTTTCCGGATGCTACTTTCTACTTGAAGAAGAAATCTTAGAAATGAAGAAATTTACAAAGTATTTTATCGGTGTAATTACTGGAGCTGTATTGATGTTCTCGGTAGCTTACACGCCTGATTATTTTGAAATCAGCAAACAGCTAGACATTTTTACCAACATATTTAAAGAGGTAAATCTGTACTATGTAGACGAGACACAGCCTGGCGAATTGATGGATGAGGCCGTTAACTCGATGTTGAAATCTCTTGATCCGTACACCAATTTTATTCCTGAAGAAAGGGTAGAGGATTTTAAAATTCATACCACCGGAAATTATGGAGGTATTGGTGCGTCCATCCGAAAAAAGGGAGCAGAAGTAATTATTACGGCCCCTTATGAGGGTTTTGCTGCAGATAAAGCTGGCCTTAAGGCAGGCGATAAGTTAATTGAGGTAGATGGCAAATCGGTAGTGGGAAAAAGTACCGAGGATGTAAGCAAAGTTTTGAAGGGAGCCCCAGGTACCAAGGTAGAACTCACTATTGATCGAAATGGGGAGTTTTTGGTAAAGAAGATAGAGCGTGAGGAGGTAAAGGTAAAAAGCGTGCCTTACTACGGTATGTTAGATAATGGCATCGGTTATATCACCTTGTCAAGCTTTACCGAAAAGGCAAGCAGAGAAATTAAGCAAGCTTTAAAGGAACTTGAAAAAGACAATGAACTAAAAGGCTTGGTTTTAGACTTAAGAGGAAACCCCGGAGGATTGTTGAGCGAAGCCGTAAACGTTACAAACATCTTTATAGAAAAGGGTAAAGAAGTAGTGAGTACCAGAGGTAAATTGGAGGAGTGGGAAAAGAGCTATAAAACGCTGAACAGCCCCGAAGAGCTGGAGTTACCGGTGGCAGTACTTATTAATAGAGGTAGTGCTTCGGCTTCGGAAATAGTGGCCGGCACACTACAAGATTATGACAGAGGAGTAGTTATTGGTCAAAGAAGTTTTGGCAAAGGCCTGGTGCAGCAAACACGAAAGTTATCGTATGGCGCTCAGCTTAAAGTGACCATTGCTAAGTATTACACACCCTCAGGACGATGTATTCAGGCTATAAATTATGCCGAGCGTGATGAAGATGGAAGCGTGATGAAAATTCCGGATTCGCTAAGAACGGAGTATAAAACTGCCAATGGAAGATCAGTGTATGACGGTGGCGGGGTAGATCCTGATATTGTAATAGAAGAGAGGGAAATGGGTAATGCTTTGGTTTCTTTGTATCGCAAAATGCTGTTGTTTGACTGGTGTACCGAGTATGCTCGCACACATCCTACCATTGCAGACCCTAAAAGTTTTAAGCTAAGCGATGAAGAGTATCAGGAGTTTTTAGCCTGGTTAGGCAAGCAAGATTTTGAATTTCAAACGGCCACAGAGCGCAGTATAGATGAGCTTGAAGAAATTGCGAAGAAGGAGAAATACGATAATCATCTTAAAAGCCAACTTGCAGCCCTTAAAAAGGCGTATCAAGCCATGGAAATGGATGATTTGGTGGCACACGAAGAGGAGATTAGAATCTTAATTGAAGATGAAATTGTAAGTAGATATTATTACGAAGCTGGTAGAATAGCTCATTCTTTACAGTCGGACCCCGAGGTACAAGAAGCTGTAAACCTACTTGGCAACCCAACTGAATATATGAATGTTTTGAAGCTTGTTAAAGACTAAAAACATATTAGGAAATGACTTTAGCAAAAGGCTATACTTCTATAGCCTTTTATTTTTTTGCTTGCTTATCCCTATGCAGCCTTCCAGCCTGCCCCTTACTTTGGGTTTGATGCTATACAGCGCTGTATGGCTTATCACCTTGGGATTTGCAGAAAAATTTCGCTTGCTATCTACCAATAGGAGGGCAGCCATTGCTTTAGCTTATTTTCTTTGGGTAGTAATAGGTTCTATTTATAGCCAATATCCTGATGAAGCCCTTACAGATATAGTGTTGAAAGTACCTTTTGCGGCTTGGGCTATTTTGTTAGGTACTAGTACCTTACTTACTTTTTCAAATCGCGATTTTCTGATAAAAGCTTTTACGGTTTCTGCAGCCATAGCCGTAATCATTAGTTTCATTATTGCCTTTTATAAATTTATTAGCACTGGCGACCACACCAATTTGTATTTCCACAAATTGATTAATTATGACATTGTGCCTCCACATTATTTTGGGATGTACATCAACTTTAGCTATGGTATTGTGCTGTATTATTTTATACAAGGAAAGCACATGTTTTCTAAAAAGTGGGTTTCACTTCTCATGCTCCTGCTGTTTTTTATGATGCTGGTTTTTATCTCCGTACGTATGCAGCTCATTGTGTTTATACTGGTTAATGGACTAGTATTGGGGTATTATTACAAGGGCATGGCCCGAGTAAAGAAAATACTGATAGCCACGGGTGTAGTTGGTTTAATGTTTATGCTTGTGATGATTATACCCGGGCCAAGGTCAAGATTGATGGATACGGTAAATGAGATAATATCCTACAATGGGATGGTGAATGATAAGCAAACCAATCCGCGAAAGTTTATTTGGAAAGAAGGTTATAAGGTGTGTAAAGAGAATTTTTGGCTAGGCACCGGAACTGCTGGCGCTAACCAAGAATTAAATTTTAAACTAAAAAAACTGGGAGTGAAATTTTGGAATGGCGCCACCCACTATGACATTAGCGAGAGAAACTACAACTACCACAACAGCTATTTGCAGCACTGGGCCACCCACGGTATTATTGGTTTAATACTCTTGCTGCTTATGCTTTTCGGGCCATTTTATATGAAAATAACTGGCCCCGAGAGCACCTTGTTTATACTCGTTTGCTCCGTTAGTTTTATTACCGAAAGCATGCTTGAGCGGCAGGCGGGAGTGCTTTTCTTTAGTTTCTTCTACTCAGTGTTTTTTATACTCAAACCCAGCAAAGAAGAGCTCAAAAAACCTGCTGGTCAGAATTAAATAACTCGATTAAGTTGCTTATTAATGCTTACTCGTAGTTCATTTAGTTTATTCAACCGTTCTATTTGAATCACTAGTTCCGCAGCAGGATTATCGGAATCCAACAATTTCTGCTGAATCTCTGCAATATAGTCACCTATCCTTTTTTCGCGATAGCGCAGCACTGCTTCAAATGTGAAGGTCTTTACAAAATCATGGCTATCGGGTAGATTGATTTTCTTTAGTTTCCATTTATGTAGCACATGCTTTTCGGTGATAAGATCTACTACCTGGTTTACGATGTCTATCTTTTCTTTTCGAATAAAATGCTCTGCTTTTAGTATCTCACCGGTGTTATTAAAATGATTGGTCATTTCGGTAAGCAGCTGATTGAACACCGGGTGATGAAAGCTGATATTATCATGTGCCAGTTCAGCAAGGATGTAGAGACCTACAGAAATTTTTTCTGGTTCTTCATCATTTTCTTCCTCTGGTTCAGAAGGATCCTCCTCGCTAAATACGTATTCTTGTTCGGCATAATTTAGAAGTAACCAGCATAGCGATCGTTCCTGGTCGAAATGCTTAGTTGCTTGCAAAGACATTAAATTATCGTCTTGCTTTGCCTCTATCTCGTTTACCACCTCAAGCCTTGCTGAGTTTGCCTCTTCGCGCTTCCTGTCCTTCTGTTCTTTGTTTGCCTGGTTTTTTCTTACCTGAGCTAGTTCTGCAAATAGCACTTTCTCGTCCATTTGCAATACGCTCGCACATTCTTGCACATAAGCATTTCGCTGCAAGGCATCAGGTATGATGGCAATGCTCTCTACAATATCGCGTGCTGCTTTCGATTTTTCAAGCGGATTGTTTCCTGCTTCTTTTAGCAGGAGCTTTGCTTTATAGCGCAAAAAGTCTTGCTTTTCGTCAGCAATATATTCCTTGAATTCGATAGCCGAAACTTTACGGGCATAAGAGTCAGGGTCTTCACCTTCGGGAAATAGTAGAACCTGAACATTAAGCCCTTCTTGCAAAATCATGTCGATCCCTCTCAATGAAGCTTTTATTCCTGCGGGGTCGCCATCGTATAAAATGACAATATTTTGGGTGTACCTTTTTATCAGTGTTATTTGCTCTTTGGTGAGTGCAGTACCCGATGAGGCCACCACATTGCGCACACCAGCCTGATGCAGACTTATTACATCGGTATATCCTTCTACCAATAGACAGCTGTCTTCGCGGCTCAGCTCGTTTTTAGATTGAAACAAACCATATAGCGTTTTGCTCTTATGGTACACCTCACTTTCGGGGCTGTTGAGGTATTTGGCTGTCTTGGCATCACTCTGTAGAGTTCGGCCACCAAAACCAAGCACACGGCCTGTATTGCTGAGTATGGGAAACATAACACGCCCGCGAAACCTATCGTAATTCCGTTCACCCTTTTGGGCGGTCAATCCGGTTTTTACCAAATAATCGAGCTTATACGATTCGGTAAGAGCTTGCTTGGTAAATGCCTCCCAATCTTCGGGGCTATAGCCCAATTGAAAAGTCTTTATAGTTTCATCCGTAAACCCTCTTTCATGAAAATAAGATAGACCAATAGCTTTACCCTCTTTGGTTTCCCACAACTGATTTTGAAAATACTTGTTGGCAAAATCATTTACTAAAAATAGACTTTCGCGCTCAGTACGCTGCGCTTTTTGTTCGTCTGTCTGGCCAGTTTCTTCAATCTCAATATTATACTTCTTGGCCAGATACTTAAGCGCCTCAGGGTAGGTGTAATGCTCATGCTCCATCAGGAAGTTCACCACATTGCCACCCTTGCCGCTACTAAAGTCCTTGAATATTTGCTTGGCGGGCGATACCATAAACGAAGGAGTCCGTTCGCTTGAAAAAGGGCTTAAGCCTTTATAATTACTTCCTGATTTTTTGAGGGTAACAAAATCGCCAATCACCTCTTCAATTCTAGAGGTTTCAAAGATTTTATCTATGGTTTCGCGACTTATCACTTATTGAAATTTGAGGGGCAAAATTAAGGATTCAATCAGGGTTTTGGAATTTGTTTTCTAGGGTAAAAAAAAACTCCACCCAATGTGAAAGTTTTAGTCACATGGGGTGGAGTTATATGGTTTTGCGGTTAGTTCGAGCCGAGTTGTCGGTTCGAGCGCAGCGGAGAACTATCCTTCCTTAAACAAGTGTACATCTGTTTGTGGGAATGGAATGCTCACACCCTCTGCATCAAACGCTTTTTTCACTTTTTCGAAAAGACCGTTGTGTACGCCCCAATAATCAGGAGCTTTTACCCACATGCGCAGTCTAAAGTTTACAGAGCTATCGGCCAATTCAGAAACGAAAATATCAAATGCAGGATCTTTAAGCACTCTACCATCTCCTTCTACAAGTTTTACCAATATGCTTTTAGCTTTGTCAATGTCATCGCCATAACCAATACCAAAAGTCATGTCTACTCTACGCGTATCGTGGTAGGAGTAATTTTTTACCGAACCATTAGATAGCTCCCCGTTAGGTATAATAATTTCCTCATTGGTTACAGTCGTCATATAGGTGTAAAAAATTTGAATTTCTCTCACGGTACCTGCTACACCTGCGGCTTCAATATAATCGCCCACCTTAAATGGTTTAAGAAGAAGTATTAAAACCCCTCCGGCAAAGTTGCTTAAGCTACCCTGAAGTGCCAAACCTACGGCCAAACCAGCGGCTCCCAATACGGCCACAAAAGAGGTCATGGCAATACCCAGCATACTAGCTGCAGAGATAAAAAGCATCACCTTCATTAAGGCGCCTATTACTGAGGTAAGAAATGGTCTTAGTGATTCATCCACATTTCTTTTGGCCATACTTTTATTAATGGCCTTCATGATTCTTTTGATAATCCAAAGACCAATAACTAATACGAGTATAGCTTGTACTAAACTTATTCCGTATTCCACTACTAAATTACTGGCATCTTGAAAATACGATTCTAACTTATCCATGTTTGTTTTGTTAAAATAGAACGCGCAAACGTTCATTTGATTAGGAAATAATTTGGCGGCAAATGTATAAAAAGTGAGACGCCTATTTATTGCGCGAAATGGCGTAATCTGCAAGCTCTCTTAATGACTTGGTCGCTTCGTTTTGTGGAAAGTCGTTTAAGATAGCAAGAGCTGTGTCTAGCGCCTCATTCATTTTAGATTGTGCGTACTCTATTCCACCCGATTTTGTAACCATAGCCATCACCTGCTCCACTTTCTTGCGGTTGCGGTTGTGGCGTTTTACCACATTTATCATAAATCGCTTATCCTTCTTATCACAATTTTGCAAAGCGTAAATGAGTGGTAAGGTCATTTTCTGTTCCTTTATATCAATGCCAGTAGGTTTGCCTGCCTTCGTTTCCAGCTGAAAATCAAAAAGGTCGTCTTTTATTTGAAAGGCAATACCTAGGTGCTCTCCAAAAATGCGCATTTGGGCTATCACTTCTTCATCTTTAGTAACAGATGCAGCACCTACTCCACAGCAAGAGGCGATAAGCGAAGCCGTTTTCTTTTTAATAATATCAAAATATACTTCCTCGGTAATATCTAGTTTGCGCGCCTTTTCTATCTGCAGCAATTCTCCCTCACTCATTTCGCGCACCGCGGTGCTCACTATCTCCAGTAGCTTGTATTCTTTTTGCTCTACAGAAAGCAGTAAAACCCGCGACAGTAAATAATCTCCTACCAATACCGCCACCTTGTTTTTCCAAAGAGCATTGAGCGAAAAGAAGCCCCTTCGTTTATCAGCATCATCCACCACATCATCGTGTACCAAAGTAGCCGTGTGCATCAGCTCAATAAGGGCCGCCCCACGGTAGGTGCTTTCATTGGTTTCGCCCAGCATTTTGGCCGTAAGGAAAACAAGCATGGGTCTAAGTTGCTTCCCCTTTCGCTTTATTATGTAGTAGGTGATTCTATCGAGCAACGCCACATCCGATGCCATATAGCTTTTGAACTTAGGTTCAAAGGCCAACATCTCTTCTTTGATAGGAATTTTTATTTGATCGAGGTCGCTCATGAAGTGGCCAAAGGTAGGGTTAGATTTTAGATGTAAGAAATTAGATTCTGAGATATTAGATCTTAAAGTTTGTATGCGGTTGTTAACTCTTAGTAAATCCTTTAAGGAGTTCGGCCACCTTCATTCCTAAATCATTTATTCCAAGTTCAAAGTAATTAAATACTCATTGAGATCTGCCGCTCTTTTTTCGGTTATCCTCGCATAGCAGTTCATATATCCAATAATATCTATTGAAGAACTTTGATGGATTGGATTCTGCAGCTCGCAGTGGTCACAACGATAAATAAGCCAATGACTTTGAGCTTTTTCCAACTTTTTTAGGCTTCTGTCATCTCCTTCTTTTTTTAGGTGTTTCTTAAGCGTGGTAAGTTGAAAGTTCATTATCGAATCTTCACGCTGTAGCCTGAGATTGGCACAAATCCGCAATTCTAAAATAGAGCCTTGAATGGAGTCGCAATTCAAATGAAAGTTGTTTTCGAGATAACTCTGATTTCGGATATTATCCATATCAAGACACCCATTCTCAGATTGTGCATAAACTGATTGGACCTGTATGGCAATCAGCACGAAACTTAGGATTAGCCTCATAATCTTACCTTATAACCTTATAACCTTATAACCTTATAACCTTATAACCTTATAACCTTATAACCTTATAACCTTATAACCTGCTCCGCCACTTCATTCTTATTCGCCAATTGCCCACAAGCGGCATCTATATCCTTGCCGCGGCTGTGGCGTACTTTGGCTACTATATCTTTTGCTTCCAGAGCGGCTATATAGGCTTTTATCACCGTATCGTCCGCCTGCTGAAAACGCTCGTCATCAGTTGGGTTGTATTCTATCAAGTTTACTTTACACGGTATGTGATGGCAAAATTTTACCAAAGCAGCAATGTCTTCAGGTTGGTCATTTACGCCTTTCCATACCACATATTCGTAGGTTACGCGTTTTCCTGTTTTGCTGTACCAATATTTTAAGGCTTCCGCCAAATCGGCTACAGGATTGGCAAGGTTGATGGGCATAATAGTATCGCGTACCACATCTCTGGCAGAATGTAGGCTTAGCGCCAAATTGAATTTTACTTCATCATCAGCCAGTTTTTTTATCATTTTGGCCAATCCTACAGTGCTTACGGTAATTCGCTTTGGCGACATATTGAGCCCTTCAGGAGAAGTGATTTTATCGATAGCGTCCAATACGTTATTGTAGTTCATAAGTGGTTCTCCCATTCCCATAAAAACGATATTGGTCAAAGGGCGATTGAAGAAGGTTTCCGCCTCATTCATCACGGCTACCACTTGATCATAAATTTCATCAGCATTTAGGTTGCGCATGCGCTTGAGTTGCCCTGTGGCACAAAAGTGACAATCTAAACTGCAACCAACTTGCGAGGATACACAAGCGGTAATTCTTTTTTCGGTGGGAATAAGGACTGACTCTACCACTTTGCCATCGTACAATCGCACGGCATTTTTTATGGTGCCATCACTGCTGCGCTGCATTTCATCTACGCTTATATGGTTTATCACAAAACCCTCCACCAGCTTTTGGCGCAAAGCCAAGCTTAGGTTGGTCATATCTTCAAACGACTTAGCACCCTTTTGCCAAAGCCATTCGTACACTTGTGTGGCTCGGAATTTTGGCTCTTCTATCGAAATAAAATATTCTTGCAATTGCTCTTTTGTGAAAGCGCGGATGTCACGTTTTTCCTCCATGCGGCAAAGGTAATGATAGAAGAGTGGTTTTTGATTGGTCCACCTACGCCAGCAGGGGATATCAATACCGCATAATTTTACTAATGATAATCTTTACTGATAAAACGAATTTTTGAGCTAGGTTGCCACTGGCTGGCGGGGTGCTTTTATAGGAGGGGGTGGAAAAAACTATATCCCAAAACTCAATTGAAAAACAGTGCCTTCACCTACTACAGAGGTTACCGAAATACCTCCTTTGTGCAGTTGCATAATATTTTTAGAAAGCGTTAGACCGATACCCGTCCCATTTTTTCGGGTGGTAAAAAATGGGATGAATATAGAAGGGAGAATATCTTCTGGTATTCCATGTCCCTTGTCCTGCACCTGCAGTATCAAATGGGTATTCTGTAAATGAGCAGATAGGATAATATGTCCGCCCTTAGGCCCAGGTTGTGCATGGATGCTATTTCCAATAAGATTTATCAAAACTTGCTCTATCATTTTACGGTCAGCATTTAGGGCAAGTTTGCTGGTTACGGGTTTCACCTCTATCACTACATTATTTTCCTTAGCCTGCGCCTGCATTAGGTGGGCAGATTCCAGCAGCAATTCCTCTACCGAAAACACTTCAAGCCGCGGAGCAGGAAGCTTGGTTAGTTTGCGGTATTCGTCCACAAACTTTAGCATGCCTTTGCTACGCCTTATAATAGTAGAAAGGGCCATGATGATATCTTCAATTTTTTCTTCATTCAGGTCAGCTCCTTTCATAGGTTCGCCATTTTCATCTGTCAAAAGATTTTTGATAGTTTCTGAAAGAGAAGTAACTGGCGTTACAGAGTTCATCACTTCATGTGATAGAATACGGATAAGCCGATGCCAGGCATCAATTTCTTTTTGTTCTATTTCATTTTTTAAATCAGAAAAAGAGATGAGGCGGTATTTATGCCCTTGAAGCGAAATATGACCAAGGTCTAAATGGTACTCTCGGTGGCCATCATTAGTTTGAAGTTGAATAAGGCGCTTGCCTTCAAAATCAAAATTGCTTAGCTGATCGGTAAAATCGGGCTTCTTCTTTTGCAGCATTCCCCAGCTGTTGAAAGCCGGTATGTCCAGCATTTCTCGCGCTGCAGGGTTAATAAGTAAAATGGAATCTTGATAATCGATGATGATAATTCCAAGACGTATATTTTCTAAGGCTAATTTTAATAATTCGGTTTGGCCTTGTTTTTCTACTCTTGATATTTTTAAGGTTTCTATCATATCGGCAAAGCTTTGGTTAAGCTCCTTAAAACTCCCGCCTAAATTGCCTTGCCCAAAGCTTACCGAGTAATCGCCATAGCGGATGGCATCCAAAAACTTTTTCAACTCACGGTTCATCTTCTCAATAAAGTAAATGAGTTCTACCGTTTGGGTAATTAAGATCAGAAAAAGGAGAATAAGGGTAAATATCAAATGGTCCTTACCCCATATCGCACTTATTAAAAAAACATTTACCACCAGCAGCAGTACTCTTACGGTGATATGTATGGTGAATTTTTTAGAGGCCATATTTTTCCATTCTGCGGTATAGGGCTGCGCGGGTCAAACCTAGCTCTTTGGCTGCCCGCGAAATGTTTCCCTGGTATTTTTCTAGGGCCTTGTTTAACAAATGCTTTTCCATCATTTCTAAATTCAAACCCTCGGGTTCCAGGTTTTCGCTTTTATCTCGGCCCAAGCCCAATTGTTCTATCTCTTTTGAGTCAGAGAGAATTACTGCTCTTTCTATCGTGTGTTCTAGTTCTCTAATATTTCCTGGCCATTGATATTGATATAATTCTTCAAGGGCTCTTTGCGTCAATTTCAATCCAGACTTATGATACTTATAAGTAAACTTTTCTAAAAATCGATTGGCCAAAATGGGGATGTCTTCCCTACGGTTTCTCAGAGGCGGTATTTCCAACTCTACGGTATTGATGCGGTAGAGTAAATCTTGGCGAAAGCCTTTTTCGTGCACCATGGTATGTATGGGCATGTTTGTAGCGCATATTAGCCGCACATCAATAGTACGTTCTCTATTTTCACCTACCCGTTTTACTTTTCTGTTTTGCAATACGGTAAGTAGTTTAGATTGTAGGGCTAAGTCTAAGTTGCCAATTTCATCTAAAAATAGGGTGCCCTCTTCAGCTGTTTCAAAACGTCCGGGCTTGTCTTCGTGTGCATCTGTAAACGATCCTTTTTTGTGACCAAACAATTCGCTTTCGAATAGGGAGTGGCTTACGGCACCGAGGTCTACTGTAATAAATGGCGCCTTGTTTCGCAATGAGGCACGGTGTAGAGCTAATGCTAATACGCTTTTTCCTGTTCCGTTTTCGCCAAGCAAAAGCACATTGGCATCCGTAGCGGCTATTTTATTTATGGTTTTCATCAGGGTCTTCATTGCAGGCGAGCGGCTTACAAAATCTTGTTTTTGTATTCCAATTTTTTCCTCAAGGCTAACTTTCGTTTGCTCCAGTTGTTCTACCTTTTTTAGCTCTCGGCCATATTTCAGGGCATTGCCTATGGTGGCAATTAGTTTTTCGTTAGTCCACGGTTTTAATACAAAATCAAAAGCCCCCAGCTTGATGGCCTTTACGGCTACCTCTACTTCGCCATAGGCCGTCATTAGTATTACTTGAGTTTCAGGGCTTACTTCCTTGATATGTTTTAGCCAATAAAGTCCTTCGCGGCCATCATTCATCCCCTTTCTAAAATTCATATCTAGCAGGATGAGGTCAGGCTGATTCTTGGTAAGGTGCTGATTTATTTCGGTAGGTACTGAGGCTGTTTGCACTTTTTTATAATGCTGTTTTAGCATTAAGTGAGCACTCGTTAGTACGTCCTCATCATCATCTACAATAAGTAAGCTGTAGCTTTTCTCCATGGTGTGAAAATAGTTATTGCTGTTCGGTTTCGTACAAACTACTGTTCGATATCGAACACAAAAATACTTTCGAAATATTTTAAAATACTGAAAACAAGCGGTTTAAATTTTAGGCACAGGCTTCGTAATGGGCTTGGCACCATTTAAAAATCAATAACCATGAAAAATATTAAAACCATTCTCGCCTTCCTCATAGCACTTGGAAGTATAAGTATTGCCTATGCCACCGAAGGTGATGGTAAAAAAACGCAAAGACAACAAGAAAAACTTCATGCCGAAGTATACGATCACATTGACGACCTGGATATTGCTGATTTTCGATTGACGGACGAAGTAGTGGACATCTATTTTACGGTAAACGAAAATGGAGATGTGAAGGTAAATAATATAGAAGGCGACAACTATATAGTAAAAACATATGTGAGCAAAATGCTTGAGGAAAATAAAGTGAATGTTGTGCCTGAATTACAAGGTGTCGAGCATCATATTAGAATAAGATATGTAGTGCTTTAATCCCTCATGTAGGTATTAATTTTTCGAGCCTTAGCTCGAAATGCAAAATGTTTTTAGAAAGCATACCGGCTTACCATGAGTGTAGGTTGCTGAATAGAAAACAAAAATTCCGGATAAAGCTGTGAATCAGCGAAGTTCTTTCAATAGCTGGAAAAAATTGGTTGTTTAATTTCAAGTTCAAGTAGCAGAATTTTAGGGTTAATCGGTTACCTCCAGCACCCCTCCGGAATTTTTTTAAAATAATAGTAGTTCTCTTTTAGATTGAATCCCCCGACCAACAATACTGTTCTTGTGTTAGTAGAATTTTGTGTTAAACGTTAAATTGGTCGGGGATTTTTTAGTGAAACCCCATCTCGCAGAGCTGTGGTGGGTTACATTTATCTCGCCTTACAAGGGCAGCCAATCACCAAGGCAATGATTGCTTAGGTGCTAAGCTGTTCATTGTTGTTAGCGAGATTTTGCTGTATCACTACATATTTTAATAATTGCATTGCATGATTCATATCCATCAAATTTCAAAGGTATATCGCAGCACATCGGTAGAAACACGCGCCTTAAATGAGCTTAGCCTTGAAGTAGCCGAGGGGGAATTTTTATCTATTATGGGGCCTTCTGGCTGCGGTAAAACTACTTTGTTAAACATCATTGG
>JAUICR010000254.1 GCA_030427785.1 Bacteroidia bacterium
TGATGACGAACACCATATCGCAGGAACTATTGACCTAATTTCAAAGAATGGCTTGGGCTATGATATTTATGATTGGAAAAGAAGTAAAAAGGTTGTTGATACGTATAGTGGTGAGCCAATAACAATTGATACTTGGGGCAATAAGGGTGTTGGTCAACTAAGAGATATTGACGACACCAGTTTCAATAGATACTGCCTTCAGCAAAGTTTGTACAGATACATTTTAGAAAAAAATTACAACCTGAAAATATCGAAAATGTTCTTGGTTGTTTTGTATCCTGACAATGATAGATATTACAAGGTTCCAGTTCCATATCAAAAGGACAGAGCAGAGTATATTTTAAGGACACTTTAAAAAAACAACGAAATGCCAACATTGGCTATACGTAATGCGGGCGGAAGTCCTGATATGAAAGTAATTACATTAAATAAACTAACTGCTAAACGGAAAGTGAAGTGCCTTGAAATCCCGCACTACGCATAGCCGAGACCGTTGTGCCACATACTAAACAGGCATCTGCGGAAGTTCAGTCCAAAGAACCACATCTTTACGTAGTGCATTGCTTGACCATTTTCCTTCCCAAGTATTTTCAGGATTGTAAGCACAATTCCATTGGTAATATGAAGTGCCTAAATCATTAATATCACGTACTACACACCAGTATCTTCCACCTTCTTTTGGTGGTTCTTTTTGTGCATCTTTCCAAGTTAAAGTAAAAGTACGTGGCACAACAACGGTAGCCGTTGCACAACCCCCAGCAAACCAAAATAGTTGACTCAATAAAAGCCCTTAGCGGGCTTTTTTTTTCGGCTTACCTACTGCTCTTTGTACGCAATAGCAAAAAACTAACTACCATTGTTGCTTATCTTGCTCAGCCGCTGCCTTTGGCAGCTTACACATCCTTACAAACAACTATTAAAAAACGTACCCATTCAGCCCATGACTGATATAGAAATTACACAAAGTGTAACCGCCAAACACATTAGAGAAGTAGCCAACAAACTGGATATTACGGAAGAACATTTAGAATACTACGGAAACGAAAAAGCCAAACTGCCCTTAGATTTAATTGATGACAATAAGGTTAGCAAAAGCAACCTCATTTTGGTTACAGCCATTACCCCTACTCCACCCGGAGAAGGAAAAACAACCTCCTGTATTGGACTAAGCGATGGGCTAAATCATATTGGTAAAAAATCGGTGGTGGTACTACGAGAGCCGAGCCTGGGGCCGGTATTCGGCATGAAAGGTGGAGCTGCCGGTGGCGGATGGAGCCAGGTAATTCCTATGGTAGATATCAATCTACACTTTACAGGTGATTTTCACGCCATAGGTATGGCCAATAATTTACTAGCGGCACTTATAGACAATAACATTCAGAGCAAGGGTAGAAATTTAGGAATTGATCCGCGTACCGTCATCTGGAAACGCTGTATGGATATGAACGATCGTGCTCTGCGAAACATCATTACGGCCCTGGGAGGAAAAACCGGTGGTGTTCCGCGTGAGACAGGATTCAACATTACTGCTGCTTCCGAAATTATGGCCATTTTATGTTTGTGCAAAAACATAGAAGACCTACAGCGCATGTGTGGCAACATCTATATAGGCGATACTTTTGATGGCAAGCCAGTGTATGCTAAAGATCTGAACGCCTCGGGAGCCATGGCGGTATTATTAAAAGACGCCATAAAACCCAACTTAGTGCAAACGCTAGAAGGAAACCCAGCCATACTGCATGGAGGACCTTTTGCCAATATTGCCCAGGGAACCAATTCTATTATTGCCACAAAAATGGGGATGAGCTTAGGCGATTATGTAGTAACCGAAGCAGGTTTTGCAGCAGATTTGGGTGCCGAAAAGTTTTTAAATATTAAATGTAGAAAAGCTGGCTTTTCGCCCAAAGCTGTGGTAGTGGTAGCCACCATACGGGCGCTTAAGTATCATGGTGGTAAGGCTCTCGATAGCCTAACGGAAGAAGATGTAATGGCATTAGAAAAAGGAATACCCAACTTGGACAGGCATATTGAAAGTATTCAGAGTTTCGGCTTGCCGGTGGTGGTATCTATCAATGCCTTTAGCAGCGATACCGAAGCCGAAAAGGAACTTATTTATGCCCATTGCAAAAAAATAGGTGTACCTGTAGCACTAAGCTATGGCTGGGCAGATGGTGGCAAGGGTTGCGTAGAATTAGCCGAAAAAGTAGTAGCTGCAGCACAAAGCTGTAAAGCGGAATTTAAACCTACCTACCAACTGGAAGATAGCACCCTTACGAAGCTGGAAAAGGTGACCAGAACCATATATGGAGCAAAAAATGTAGAACTTGCAGCTAAGGCTAAAAAGCAATTAAAACGATTTGAAGATTTGGGTTATGGCAACTTACCCATTTGCATGGCAAAAACAGAAAAGAGCTTAAGCGACAATGACAAGTTAATAGGCCGTCCCGAAAATTTTGACATACACATTAGAGAGTTTGAAATAGCTGCTGGGGCAGGCTTTATTATACCCATAGCGGGCAATATGCTAAGGATGCCCGGATTACCAGCCACCCCATCTGCCGAGAAAATAAAGATGGACAGCGATGGAAAAATCTCAGAGTTGTTTTAAGCCCAAATTGGTTTAGTAAAAAAAACAGCGCTGAGTTTACCGGCTCGCTAGCGCTACTGCCAAGTATCTGAATTTGTACAAAGCGCAAGATTATTTTATGAAAAGGATTATTACTTTGCCATGAAATGAAGGGCTCATTCCAAATTTTATTTTTAACGATAGTAGCCGCTACAAGCTTGTACAGCCAAAACTCCCACTATTGGACACAGCAATACGGCAACGAATCTTTGCTGCTAAGTGGTGCCGTGGCAGGTAGTGTTACTGATCTTGGAGCCGTTTATTACAACCCTGGGTTTCTATCGCTACAAGATAGCGCACCCTCCTTTGTGGTTACCGCCAAGGTAATGCAGTATACCAGAGTACACCTAGAGAATGGATTGGGCAAAAATGTAAACCTTGAAAAAAACAACTTGGGAAATGCTTCAGGCTTAATAGCTGGAGGTTTTACATTGGGTTTTATGCCCAAAAGTAAATTTGTTTATTCGGTACTTACCAGGCGTAGCCAAAACATTGATTTGGATTATATAAATCATGTCAATTTTGACGTACTCCCTATCAGCCCGGGCAGCGAGGATTTTTCGAGCGACATTACCCTGTACCTTGAAAGTAGCGAAACATGGGGAGGCATAAGTTGGAGTATCCCCCTCAATGAACATATGAGCATTGGCATTAGTAATTACATGGCTATAGCTTATACCAACTCACTGCTAAGCATCGACCTTAATACTTTGGCTGCAGACAATCATGTGGTGGCGCTCAACCGAATTAGGCAATACGATTATCTCAATTTTGGTATGATTTGGAAAGCAGGTCTTGCCCTTAAGTACCCAAAATTTACTGCAGGAATTGCTATCACTGCACCCAAAATTAATTTCTGGGGACAAGGCTATATGTACACCCAAGGCATTTTGGCTGGTACCGATAGTAATTACACCACCCAGCCAGAGGACTACTACGAAAGCGACTATCAGCAGGATATTCCGGCAGTGCTAAAGTCACCTTTGTCAGTAAGTATTGGTACCGGCTTTCAAATAAAAAAGTTCAGGTTTAATATTAGCGCGGAGTGGTTTGACAACGTAAGTAAATATACTGTAATGGAGCCAGCAGTTTTTATGGGTCAATCTACCGGAGAGCCCGTAATAAACAATGTGGTAGACGAACTAAAAACTGTTGTAAATGCGGGTTTTGGCTTTAAGTATGAGCTCAATCAAAACTATGATCTATACATGGGTTTTTCTACCGATTTTTCTGCCGCATCGCCTTCTAGCAAAACCTTTACAGATTTAGCGGAGGGACTGTGCTCGAATTCAACAAGCTATTTATTACGCTGGGCCTTGCCTACAATTATGGTATCAGCAACTTAACCCCTCCTGTAGATTTACCTGACAATCAAATTAACCGGAGCAATAGGCTTGAAGATGCCACCCTTAAAGTTAGCAGTTGGAAACTACTCCTAGGCTTTGCTATTAAGCCATTCGACAAAAAATAGAGCGCCTATAGTTTCTTATCTTGGTCTGCTTTAGGCACTCAATGCCTATAAGCCTAGCCTTATGAGCCAATGAAAAAACAATTCATTTATTTTTTGATTTTCGGTCTTTTA
>JAUICR010000016.1 GCA_030427785.1 Bacteroidia bacterium
GCCGTTTTTAGCTAAAATCGGAAATCCACTACTCCTGGCGTTTGTAGTTTCCACCAATGACACCCCATCTTGCAGTATACCCTGCGAATTTATTATTGCAGCTTTTATGTCCGCAGCACCTTCCTTCTCTTCCAACCAGATGACTATGGCCTCCTTTTCGTTCAACATCTCTATGTCAACTCTGCCGGAAGGAGTACCACTATCTACTCGGATCGGTGGAGAGAAACTGGCACCAGCATCTGAAGATAATGCTACATTAACTGCCGCTACTCCATTGAAAGCAGTAAACCAAGCAACAGCCAGATGATTACCATGTGAGGAAATCGCTGGACCATTGACAGGACAACCGGCTATCTCCCAGCCATCTTGGTGGATTACTTTTGGTGTTGACCATTGACCATTTATCCGACGTACAACGCTAATATCTCGTACCTCTTCTTCGGAACGATCACGATACACTACAACGGGGCCTTGATCAGTGCTGCAAGCATCGGTTTGACAGCAATCGCAAACACGATTATCGAGTTTGGCCTCGGCAAAAAGTTGTCCGCTTGGGTCAAATTCTGCACAACGAAGGGTCATGGCCTTGTTCTCATGACCATGCTGGTCAGAGGGCTCCCCCTTAGTATTACGCCCATCTAGCCAAGTGGCAAAAATGCGTTTGTTTTGTAGTGGGAGCATGGTTACAAAACCATGTTCTGCTGCTACACCATCAGTGTGCGGAATAAATGAAGGAGACCAATTTTTTCCGCCATTCGTGCTGGTGGATACTCTTACATCATAATCATAGGTTCCCCCTGCACTTTTTTGCAGCCAGTGTGCGGCCATCCAATCTTCATTTACAGCCAGAGACGGAAAGTCGGCCCAGTTGACGAACCAATCTGTCCCACGCGCAATTTCGATTGGTTCGCTCCATTGTTCATTTTCCAGCGTTGAGTACAGCAACACATCGGTGCTATCATTGAGAAATTCTACCCAGGAAAAGTATACTGTACCCTGATCTGAAACAAACAGATTAGGCTCACCGCCATAAGTAGACGGGCCGTCAAGGGGTTGAAGTTCGAATCGGAGACCATTGTTTTGGTCACTTCTACAACCTAGCATTATAGTAATGGTTAGGAGTAAAAGAAACCTCTGAAACAGTAGTGTATTAATGGGCATAACAGTTTCATTTAATACTTTATCACTTTAAATATTTGCGCTTGTCCATCATGGAACACATGAAAGTAGAATACTCCTGCTGCTAAACTTGATAGGTCTATCTCTTCAAGTACAGTACTCATCTCCTTCTGGTCTACCAGTCGACCTAAAGCGTCATAAATCTCGACATGTGAGGGTGATATGCCTTGAACGGTGAGTATGTCGGTAACAGGATTGGGATAAACCCGTACGACATTTTCCCTTAGTTCGGCAGTGCTAGTGGTATTATCGACTACAAGAAACTGTCCCATCATACCATCGTCTTCATGAGTCAGCAGGTGACAGTGATACATATAGGGTATGTCTTCATTGCTAAAGTTTTCAAACTTAGTAATGAATCTAACGGTTTCCATCGGGCGAATCAACACGACGTCTTTGCGGCCACGCTCATGAGCTGGTGGCTGTACCCCATTGCGATCCAGAATATAGAATTGGACATCGTGAATATGAAAAGGATGGGCTATACCTGATTGATTTCGAATCTCCCAGATTTCTGTATTACCCAGCGGAATAGTATAGTTCACAACCTGGAGGTCGAAGCTTTGATTGTTAATCCGAAAACTACCATTTAGTTGATTTGGCCCAGGTGAAGCAGGTGTAAATAGCAGATTTCGAGTAACTGTGGCATCAGCCTCATTCCAGGCAGAGACAGACACTAAAGCGGAAGGTATCTCAAAAACTCCCTCCTCTTGGGCCTCTTGTACATCAATTTGTAGTAGTTCAAAGTTAGTACCGTTGAGCGGATTAGGATTGTAGCCATCTAAAGTCATAACAGGTGCCATGCCCGGAGATGATGCACCGTAAATACCATTTGGAAGTTCAGAGGCATAGCTCATCAAATAAGTGGATTGCCCGTTCATGCCTCCTAAATCAAGCAGGATTTCAGCGCGTTCCCCAGGAGCCAATAGTAATCTTGTCATGCTAACCGGTGCGGCCAACAGTCCACCATCACTGGCAATCTGAAAAAATGGTTGGTTGTTACTCAAGCCAATATGGAAAGCCCGTTGAGAGGCTCCATTCAATAGGCGTAAACGTACTACCTGGGCAGGTAGGTTTATTACGGGGTCAATGGTAGCATTAACCATAACTATATCATCCTGATTAGAATGAACCACAATCTGCCCTTCCTCATCAAAATCTTTAGTTTGCAAAACCATTGGAATATCGTCCACTCCATAGTTTCGTGGCAAAGCCAGAGCGGCTTCTTCCGGTTCTCGAACGATAATCATTCCGGCAATACCTTTACTAACATGCTCATTGGTCTTTTCGTGCAAATGAGGATGATACCAATAGGTGCCAGCCTTGTCTAAAACTGTAAATACAGGATTCCAGGTAGTATTGGGAGGAATAGGAGTATGAGGCCCTCCATCGTTTTCCGGTGCTACGTGCAAGCCATGCCAGTGGATAGTGGTGGTTTCTTCCAACTGGTTGGTTACCTGTATACTTACCTCTTGCCCTTGGTCCAAGATTAGAGTTGGTCCTAAAATATTTCCGTTAACGCCCATCGTGGGGGTGCTCAGATCGTCAAAAAATGAGTAGGTTCCGTTCTGCAATGTAAGATGGAGGGTTACCCCCGATAGCGTCTCCGGGATCAATAACGGGTTTTGGGCAAATCCCCGTGTTGCAAATAGGGTCAAGAAAAAGACCTTATAAAATGACTTCACTGACATGAGCAGATTTTTAAGATAGTAGATGGATAAATGGTTAGGTAAAAAGTCTGTGCAAGGTGTGATTAGTCAATAATCGGAACTACCCGTACCTCTTCCAGGTTGATCTCAGAGAGAAGCACTAGTTTTCCTTCTTCGTAATCCTGGGAGAGCTTATCAATGGTACGGGCTGATTTGTCCGCAGTAGTATAGTTATGGTAGTCCCTGACGGTAATGCCATCAACGGTCCTTTCATTGTTGGCAACTCGAAAGCGTGGCATTGCTCCTCCCGGATGAGAGTAAGCCAAATATTTCAATTGCCGGGTTTCAGCTGAGAACCAATAAAGAAATTCATCCTTATTATCACTTCCTCCATTTTCCTCCTCAAATCCAACTCGAACCCGGTCTAGCACCTCGCCCTTGATGTTTTCCTGCCCTTCATAAACAGGAATGACTGCGGGGTCCGTTAATACCCACGGCATAAAGGCAAAATAGATGACGGAGTTAACGGAATTGCCATATGCTCTTCTTTTCTTATCGGGTAGGTCTACTTCTTGACCGTCAATAAGGCGAGTCAGTCCGGTATTGGTCAGGATGTCTCGAATCCGTTGTCCGCTCACCGTATCCTGCCACCATCTTTCATATTTAAACTTACCGGCGTTGCGTTGATAACGATATTCTTTATCTCGAAAACGAAAGCTAACGGCTGCTGAATTGAAACCGGATAATCCGGCGTTTGCCACGGCTTCGTCTATGATTGTTTTTGCTCGCGAAATGTGCGCACTTTGTGTAGAATCAGGGCTCACCATTTTCGTATTTGTTTCCAGCCCTGAAGAATCGTCTATAGCTCTATCCGTGTTACAGTTAGTCAGTAGTGCACCAGCAAACAAAAGGCATGACAGACCGATCAAATAAAAATGCTTTTTCATGAGTCTATATTTAAGTGGGAGTTACTGGGTAGCCATGCTACCTTTTAATAATTGTGCGTTGATTGCACAGATGATGGTACTAATACTCATAAGTGCCGCCCCAAAAGCTGGACTAATTATTAATCCTGGAACAAAGCCAGTTGCCAGAGGTAAAGCGATCAGGTTATATCCCGTTGCCCAACCTAAGTTTTGTACCATTTTGCGATAGGTGGCTTTACCGAAAAGAATCAGGTTCGCAATGTCTTTAGGGTCACTATCTACGAGTACGATGTCCGCTGTTTCGGCGGCTACATCGGTACCGGAACCAATGGCAATGCCTACATCAGCTTGTGCTAGTGCAGGAGCATCATTTACTCCGTCGCCGGTCATAGCTACGAATTCTCCTTTCTGTTGCAGCACCTTTACTTTTTCTTGTTTCTCCTCGGGTAACACTTCCGCCATGTAATCATCCATTCCTAACTCCTTCGCTACCGCAGCCGCTACTTTTTCGTTATCTCCGGTAAGCAAAGACACTTTGATGCCATTTTGCTGCAATGTTTTGATAGCCGGTGCAGAGCTTTCTCGGATTTCGTCAGCGAAGGTAATGAAGCCTACAAGCTGGTCATCAATGATGGTGAATATCTTGGTTTCTACGCCATCATCCTGATCTTCCGGTGGGCTCATTCCCAGCTTTTCTAATAACACAAAACCTCCGGCCTGCACCTTTTTATCATTTACAGTTCCATTGACTCCAACTCCCGATTCGTACTTAAAATCAGAGACTGGGTATAGCTCAACTCCATCTGCCTCACTTCTGCGCGCCAAACCTTTGCTGATGTGGTGCTCCGAAGGACTTTCTACGGAGCTTGCATAGCGGAGTATATCCTGTTCAGAATAAGCATCTGAGAGCGATACAATGCGGGTAACCGCGTGTGAACCTTTGGTGAGGGTACCGGTCTTATCAAAAACGATCGTGGAGATTTTTCGCGCATTTTCGAAAGCGGTCCGGTTGCGAATAAGCAAACCGTTTTTGGCCGATATACTGGTTGAAATAGCCGCAACAAGCGGAATGGCTAAGCCAAGTGCATGCGGACAACAGATCACCATGACCGTTACCATACGCTCCAGAGCGAAGGAGAGTTCTTCTCCCAAGGCTAACCAAATGAAAAAAGTACCAAAGCCAGCTGTTAAAGCCACAATAGTCAACCAAAAGGCAGCTTTATCGGCCAGCCGTTGCGTCTGCGATTTCTGTCCCTGTGCATCGCGCACCATGCCAATTACTTTTGACAAATAGCTTTCATCACCCGTATTATTTACTTCTACTTTTATAGCCCCGTTACCATTAACTGCACCGCCAATTACCTCGTCGTCAATGCCCTTGCTCACGGGCTTGCTTTCACCGGTGAGCATACTTTCATTAAGTTCACTTTCTCCTTCGATGATCACTCCGTCGGCGGGTACCTTCTCTCCGGGTTTGATCAAAATGACATCTCCGGCTTTCAGTTCACTGACCTTCACCTTCATGGTATGGTCATCGTGTACTACAGTGGCCTCGTCAGGCATAAGAGCAGCCAATGCTTCCAGAGCTTTACTAGCACCTAAGACGGAGCGCATCTCTAACCAATGCCCTAACAACATCACGTCGATCAGCGTAGCCAATTCCCAGAAGAAGGTCTTGCCTGCTAATCCAAACACCACTGCGGAACTATACAAATAAGCGGCGGAGATAGCTACCGCAATAAGTGTCATCATTCCGGGCTTTAGCTTCTTCATTTCTTCTGCTAACCCCTTAAGAAAAGGCCATCCACCATAGAAATAAATGAGTGAAGATAGCCCGAAAAGCACCCATTTATCTCCAGAGAAACTCCAGCTTACACTCAGCCAATCCTGAATCATGGGAGATAGTAACAAAACCGGCAGCGTTAAAATAATGGATACCCAAAACCTTCGTTTAAAATCTTCAATCATCATACGATGATGATCGTGGTGTTGGTGCTCCTGGGCCTCTTTATCTTGAGAGGAATGGCCGTGATGTTGATGATGGTGGTTTTTTTGTTCCATTTCGCTTTTGTTTTGGTCGATTAAGTTAACAACTAACATGTTAGGCGAGTATGCTCAACTTCAAACTACCACATGATCTTCAATCCTGCTCCCCAACCGTAGCGGTTATCGTAGTTGGCACTGACCGCCCAATACTGTCCCAGTATATAACTGGTTCCGATTGTATATTCCCAGGTGTCTTCCGCTAAAATGTATTCGAGTCTTGTAGAAGCCCGCCAGCGACTAGTCAGTGGAATATCTTCCCGTTCGACCTCAAACCTAAAATCTCCCTTCTGATCAACGCTTACATCTGACCAAATCATCATTGGTAAAAAATAACGTAAACCAAACTGGGCATTCGTTTCTATCTCAGTCTCAGTTACGTCGGTGTCAGGGTTAAAACTTCGCTTTCCTTCAACCCGCAGGCCTGCGTACGGGGCAAAAAACTGGCGAGGGCCGACATATCTGATCGCTCTTGCCACCGTTTCAAAATCACCATCATAGTTGGCGTCACCTTCTATGCTTAACTCATTGTAAATATTGAAGAAACTGGCATCTACCCACAGTCCATTCGATTGTGTACTAAGGTTAGCTGTTCCCCACCATTTTCGGTCTTCCATGGCAAATTGATCATAGTCCTTCTGATTAGCAATAAGTAAATCCTCGGAGCCCTGATAGCCAATAATGCGCGCCATACCACTCATCATGTGATACAAAAGATGACAGTGAAAGAACCAGTCTTTATCTTCAGTGGCAGCGAATTCGATAATGGTAGTTTCCATAGGGGCAACATTTACGGTATGCTTTAAAGGGGCATTTTCACCTTGTCCATTAATGACCCGAAAAAAGTGACCGTGGAGGTGCATAGGATGGCTCATCATGGTTGTGTTATGAAACACAAAGCGTACGGTTTCTCCCCGCTCAATCATAATCTTATCTGCTCTTGAGAGCGGTATATTATTGATTAACCAAACATAGCGTAGCATATTACCACCCAAATAGAGATGAACTATCCGCACCGGGCTGTCGGCCTTGAGAGAAGTCGGTTTTTCGGAGCGTAGCATGGTGTAATCAAAGATGGTGTCGTCCGGAAACCGTTCGGTAAGCTCCTGGTATCCCGTCATTTGTACACCCATGGGAGGTGTGCCTTTGCTCATGCTCATTTGCTGTCCTTGCATATCCATGGTCATGCCGTCTACATCCGAAGCTCTTATCACTTTTCCTTCCATTTCTACGCCTTCTTCGTGCTCGTGTTTCCTAGGCATTTTGTGATGATGCTTAGCATCCATCTTTATATTCATGGAATCGGACTGCTGTTCTCCTTCAGCTCCCATATTCATTCCCATATCCTGCATGGCTCGCATCTGAATCATTTCCGGGCTGGGAGCTTCCCCGGCTGTAAACACCTTTGGTTCAGGAATGCTTGCAGGAGCTCGGCCCATCACCATACCCGGCATCATTTTCATCATATTGCGCATTTCTTCGGTCAGTTGATAATAATCAATTGGTCCCAAGTCTTGCACGGCGTGTTTTTTACCGCTTCCCAGCCAAACGCTCGTATGTCGGTAACGATCCCAGGAAGTCGCCCGAAATTCATAAGCGCCTTCTTCGACTGGCAGGCTTACTTCAATATCATAGGTTTCAGCCGTCGCAATTAGCAACTTATCCACTTCTATGGGTTCTACTTCGATCCCGTCAGCGGCAACTACCCGCATTTTTCCGGCGGCAAAATGAAGCCAGAAATGAGAGGAAGCTGAACCGTTTATAATCCGCAGGCGAATCGTTTCCCCTGTTTTCAGTTCGGGCAGGTCCATACTTTCTTGCCCATTGGCTAAAAAAGCATCGTAGTAAATATCCGCCAGATCCATTCCCGGCATACGGTTCCATTCCAGCCAAGCTTGTTTACCCAGATTGCCGGTCACTAGTGCTTTTCCGTAGCTTTGTACAGCTTGCCTTCGTATAGCATACCAATCGGTATGTTTTTTTACTTGCCGGAGTACTTCGTGCGGGCGCTGCGTCGTAAAATCCGAGAGTACCACTTCCTGCGACGGTACAGCGTAAGACTCACGGGGTTCAATGACGATTGCTCCGTACAAACCTTTCTGCTCTTGAAAGCCGGTGTGCGAGTGATACCAATAAGTGCCGTTCTGAATGATGGGAAAAGTAGCTAAGTAAGTTGCTCCCGGTTCGATCAACTCCGTGTTCAATAGCGGAACACCATCGTACTCATTGGGCAGCAACAACCCGTGCCAATGGAAAGAAACGGTGCGTTTTGTTCGGTTTGTAACGTAGATACGCGCAGAATCCCCTTCAGTAAAATTCAGAGTCGGTGCTGGGATGCTGCCGTTGGTCGCCAAAGCCGGAGTGGGATTACCCGTAAAGTTGACAATGGTATCCGCTACCGTAAGTCGGTAAGTAACGATATTTCCCGTACGATACGCAGTCACGGACTGACCAGGAATCTGATCGTATACGGAAGAAACTCTCGGATCTGCTTGTCCCGTAAGAATAGTAAAACTGAAAATGCTTAGTGATAACAGAGCAATCTTTAAACAAAATAAACTGACACTTTTCATTATGGATAGTTTAAGTGGTTATTTACTCAGCTTGTTCTAATCGATAAAGCATCTTTTTCATTTCCGCGATTTCCCTTTTTTGTGCTTCAATGATTTCTTTGGCCAGTTGAATAGCTTCGGGATCTTGCAGGTCCGCCTCTTGACTAACCATTATCGCCGAGCTATGGTGGGGAATCATAGCTCTTATCCAAGCTTTATCGCCTACGAAGGTCTGCTCTCGCAAAATGTAAAATGTGAAAACGCCAACGAGCACCGCGCTTCCTAATATTAAGTAATTGAGTCGCTTATTTTCGTACATACTCCACATGAACAGCAGCATCGAGATCGCCATCGGAGCGATCATGAGAATTGTCATATAAGTCCGGGTCTGAGCCGTGTAAATATGGTCGAGTTGATCTACATTCAGATACATGACCGCATACATGATGATGAAGCTGGTCAGCATCATTAATCCGAATTTCGCATATTGATTCATCGTTAGCTATTAATTTGGTTATTGAATGTTACGCTTCACTTTACCGCAGGTGAGCATTTTATCACCGAAGTATGGATTGCGAATTTCTTTCGAATCGCTGAACCATGATGCCCCCTGATTATCAAAGGCCATAGGGCAATACTGCTCATAGATAGTTCCGCCCGTCAGCCCTTCTTCAAAGATTGGTGCCAAAGCTTCGGACAATTGGTAGAAAGCCGCACGTTGTTTCTCGATGTCCTGTGCATCCGCGATTTCCTTGGCCGCTGACAGCGCTTGCGATTCTTCAGCGGTCAGACGTTCGATCAGTTCCCGAGCGACCGCTTTAGCTTCGTCCATATCCGCATGCACGAAAGCTGTGCGCAAATGCAGATAGTCTTGGAAAATAGCTTCCGTAATGCCGTCCGCAAAAGATGCATCGAAACTATCGGGCGTGTTTTCTTTTTCGGATTTCACCTCAACCGGTGAATTCCGTTCGACATTAGTATTTGTTTCGCCATTGCAGGCAGTAAACAGAAAGACCAAGGCGACAAGCCCAATCAAATACGGGCGTATCTTAAAGGATAAATCGTTGGAATTTAAATAAGTCATAGTCCTGAAATTTAATAATTAAACACGATAGACGAGTTCGTCGTTTTCGTAAATAGTATTCATTCGTGATAGTAAAACTGCGTTACAGCTTTACTCGGTCGTACTGGCAACAGCCATGGAGTGCCTGATAAGCCTGGTCATTTGCCCGTACACTTTCTGTGTCGTAGCCTGAGGCAGCGATCTTTTCTTTGATCTGTAGGAGCGTGGTCGTCTCAGCAACGTAGGTGATGGTGATTACCTTGGCGTCCTGGTCCCAAGTGGCAGTGTGTACTCCTGCCAAACTGGTAGCTGCCCCTTCAATAGTGCGCTTACACATACCACAATTGCCGGAAACGCGGAAGGTGGCACTTGCCAAATCAGCATCAGTATCCACAGTTTGGATCTTTTCAGCAGAGGAATTATCGGCTTTGTTGCCGTGGCAGCTTTGGGAGTAAGCCCCTACCGTAAAAAATAACAGCAAAGCTGCGGTGAAAAAGAATTTCAGATTGTTCATCTCGATTGATTTGTGATAAAAAATTAATGATTATGTCCAGCCATCGGCTTAGCCGCAGGCGTTACTGATGGTGGGTTTTTGAAGTCTTTGTCGATAGTTTCCTGCACAATGCCACAGCTCAGCATCTGGTCTCCGAAATAAGGGTTGCGTATCTGCTCCGCAATGCTAATCCATTCTGCGCCCTCATTATCAAATGCCATAGGGCAGTGCTGAATGTAGAGGGTGTCGTCGGGGATTCCAAAAACCTTGATGGTCTTGATCAATGCTTGCGACAGAAAATCAAATTGTCGGCGTTGTTCTTCTACATCGGTCAACTCTACTATTTGCTGGCCGTGTGCCTGCAATGCTTCTTGTTGCTCCATCCAATACAAGTGAGCATCACCTTTTACCAGTGACATGTCAACTTGCGCAAGCTTATCGATCATGGTCGCCGCAAAAGTGCCTGCCTGCTCAGGGTCAGTGGCTACAAAGGCATCTTTAAGGGCTAGGTAGCTTTGAGTGAGGTCCATCAACTGTTGTTTGAAGTCTATTGGCGTGCTTTCGGTGTAGTCTGGTAAATGTTCAGTATGATCGGCTCCTTTCAGCAAGACATCTTTGTTCATCATACTGGCCTGATTGTTCAGCTGGGCGGCGGCATCGATGGCAAAGTTGCCGTTCGTGACAACTTCTTCACCAGCCTCTAAACCAGAGATTAATTGGTAACTCTGGCCCAGTCGGTCGCCAAGTTCTATTTCACGAAATTGAAAACTTGGAACGGTGGTGTTGGGGAGCTTTACATATACCACAGAACGCGTGCCGGTCCAAAGCACCGCAGACTTGGGTATCGTAAGCGCAACGGATGAAGCTTGCCGGTTTTCCAGTGTTCCGTACACCAGCATTTCGGGTTTCAGTCGACCACCGGGATTACTAACTTCTACCCGAATGGCCGCCACTCTGGTCTGCGGATTAATGACCGGGTCAATAAATGAAACGCCAGCGGTAAAGGTCTGATTGGGTATTGCTGGTGTAGTGAATGATATTTGGCTACCTAAACGGATATTCCTTAAATCCTCTTCGTAGGCATCAAATAGTACCCAGACCTTGCTCAAATTGACAAGGTCGAAAAGTACGCCTCCCTGTTTAATATAATCCCCTACGGCCACTCGCCGATTGGTGACGATACCCGTAGCATCAGCATAAATGGGAAAGGTCTCTTTGATCTGTCCGTCTTCTTCGATCTCTTGAATGGTAGCTTCAGGTATTTTCCAATAGCGTAACTTATCACGGGCGGCAGTTAGAAGCTCCGGACTGACATTAGCCATTTTTTTAGCTTCCAATAATTCACGCTGAGCGGTTATCATCTCCGGCGAGTATAGATCGGCCAGCCTTTGCCCTTTATGTACCTGCTCCCCAGTAAAAGAAACATACAGTTTTTCAATCCGTCCGGGAATATGGGCCACTTGGCTGGATGCCCGTCGTTCGTCGGCCTGTACTTTGCCGGATAAACGCAAGGTTTGTCCTGATACCTCTGTGCTTCCACCAATAATCGTAGTCTGTACATTGGCCAGTTTGACGGCTTCTGATGTCATTTCCAGTACCAGTGGGTCATTAGATGTGTTCTCTGAAAGCGGAATCAAATCCATTCCGCAAATGGGGCAGTCTCCCGGCTCGTTTTGACGAATCTGTGGGTGCATGGAACAAGTCCAGATTTCTTCTCCACTGGCAGCCGTTTCAACACTGTCGTGTTGATGTGCCGTTGGTTCCATCGAATCCATAGGGGTACCCGAATTTCCAAAGATTAGATACCCTATGACCAACCCGGCAATTAACATGGCTAAGGCTAGGAGGATTATTTTTATGTTGCTTTTCATGATTTCTTCTTATTGGATGATAAATCTTTGAATGCTGCTCTTGGCTAGGTGACTTTGTACCGTTGCCCGAAGCTTTTTAAGATCGTAATTGATGAGTTCGCTTTCTAGGCGAAGCAATTCATCAAATGAACTTCCATCTGCGCTGTAACTTTCTCGTAATATGCGGATCGCAGCAGCAGTTATCTCTATTTGCTGCTCGTAGAGTTCATATTGCAAGCGTGCGGTTTCGTGTTGGGTATAGGCCTGTTCAATTTGCGCGGCAAACTGGTCTATGGTGGCTTCTTCCTGTTGACTAAGCGCCTGGATACGTAGATTTTCCTCACGTTCCTTGGCCGCGTACTGTTCACGGAATAAAGGAATCTTAACCGTCGCCCGCATTTGTAGAATATCACGACCATTATTCTCTGGAAGAGCATCTGTTCGTTCACCAACGGCTATATAGTCCAGACCTACTCCAAAGGAAGGCTTGCCATTCAGCGTATTTAAAGTCAGTGCTTCGCGTGCTACATCTTGCTGCTTGTTCAGCATTCTAATCATCGGATGATAGGCTGAAATATTGGTCAGTAAAGTGTCCTTATCAAATGGTAGTATGGCAAATGACAGGCTATCGTCGATGGTCCAAGCTGCGTTCACCGGTTGGTTCCTTAGTTGATTAATTGTAGCTAAGGGTGCAGCTTCAGCTGTTTGCAGGATACTTAATTCCTGTGTCAGTTCCTCTATCTTTAGCTGTACGCGTAGCACATCAGCGGCCGTTGCTGAACCACTCTTTACTTTGGCCAATGACAGTTGCTCCAAAGCACGCAGGATATCGATGTTTTCCTGAATGATAATCTGACTACGCTGAATTTCATAGAGCTTATAGTAAGCTTGTTCTCCCTCATAGATCAGATTGAGTGCCTGTACATCGATTCGTTCGTAAAGAGCGGCTGCTTTTGCTGCTTCTACCGACTCCTTTTGACTTAAGGTGCCAAACCACGGAAACATCTGGGTAGCACTCAGGCGTGCTTGTTGTGCCCCCAATCTAGTTTCTACGGGCATAGGAAAAACGCCGATTCCCACCTCCGGATCAGGTAGCTGCCCAACTTGTAGGATGCGCTCTAATGCAGCTTGATGTTCCGTTTGCAGCATTTTCAAACTAGGATTAGCCTCCCTTATTTGTTCAGAAAGCTGGGGCAGGTTTTGTGCTGTTGCCATAGGACTAAAGCCAAATATCAATACCAAGCCTATTCCAAGGAATTTTCCCCATTTCCCAGGCTTACTCAGTCCCTGATCGATGCGCAAGCTCCACTCTTGCCAAAGCGAATACAATACCGGAACGGTAAACATCGTAATCATCTGCAAGGTCATGCCTCCAAAAGAGGGGATAGCCATGGGCAGCATTATATCTGCCCCACGCCCCGTAGAGGTCAGAACCGGCAACAGGGCAAGAATTGTAGTAGCCGTAGTCATCATGGCAGGACGTACACGCCTTAAACCTCCTTCTACCACCGCATCCCTAATACCGGCAATGTCATCGGGCTTGTTTCGCTTGAAGCTATCCCGCAAAAAGGTAGCTACTAGTACCCCATCATCAGTAGCAATACCAAAAAGTGCTAAGAACCCTACCCAGACGGCCACACTTAGATTCACCGTTCTAATCTGGAATAGTTCACGCATATTGGTACCGAACAATTCGAAGTCTAAAAACCAGGAAGTGTCGTATAGACCAATCATGATAAACCCTCCAGCAAAAGCAATGAATACACCGGTGAATACCATCAAGGAGATCGTAACGGAGCTGAACTGGAAATAGAGGATCAAAAAGATAATAGCCAGAGCAATTGGAACCACTATAGCTAGTCGCTTGCTAGCTCTGACCTGTTGTTCGTAGTTACCCGCAAAGCGATAACTGATTCCGGCGGGTACCTGCAACTCACTTTGTGATATAAGCGTCGTGAGATGTTCTTGTGCATTATTAACAACTTCAACCTCAGAGTAGTCTTTCTCGCGGTCAAACAAGACATATCCGATTAGAAAGCCGTCTTCACTCTTTATGGATTGCGCCCCTGCTTCATATTTGATCTCAACTAAGTCACCTAACGGGATTTGCTGTTTTGCGGGCGTTGAAATATAAATCCGTTTAAGCATCTCGGGGTCGTCCCGCAACTCGCGCGGATAACGTATCCGTATGGCGTAGCGTTCTCTACCTTCCACTGTAGTCGTCATAGCCATACCACCCACCGCTGCCTGGATGTACTGCTGTACTTTGTTGACGGTTAGACCATACCGGGCAATTGCCTCTCGGTCTATGTCTAACAGCAAATAGGGCTTTCCTACTATTCGGTCGGCAAAAACGGCGGCGTCCTTTACGCCATCCACGTCCTTTAAGTGCTTTTCCAGCTCTAGGCCGAAAGCTTCAATAGTTTCCAGATCAGGCCCTTGTACCTTGATGCCCATTGGTGCCCTCATTCCAGTTTGCAACATCACTAGTCGGGTTTCAATTGGTTGCAACCTGGGTGCAGAAGTGACGCCTGGAATCTTAGTCGCCTTCACGATTTCGTTCCAGATGTCATCAGGGCTACTGATATGATCACGCCATTGACGAAAATATTGTCCGTCTTTGTCGGGAATCAATGCTCCCCGCTCATCGCGGATATACTCACCGTCCTCATAGCGAAAGCGTATGCGGTGACCACTCTCGTCGGTTCTGTACTCCGATTTGTAGAGAATAACATTCTCATACATCGACATGGGGGCTGGGTCCAGCGCACTATTTACCCGACCGGCTTTCCCTACTACTGACTCCACTTCAGGAATGGCCGTAACAGCCATGTCTAGCAGTCGTAGATTCTTTATGTTTTCCTGCATGCCGGAATGTGGCATAGAGGTGGGCATTAAAAGAAAAGAGCCTTCATCCAGCGATGGCATAAATTCCTCTCCCGTTTCCTGGTAGACTAAGAATCCTTGATAAACAATGAAGCTTACTACTAAGAGAAAGAGTATTTTGAACCGCAATAGAAAGCGGAGAATTCTTTCGTAGAAGTAGATGATTATATAGAAAAATCCGATCAGGCCACCCGCCAGCAAAGTCACGAACAGAAAATTGGTAACACTACTCTTGGTTACGCCCAGTGGCATCCATACAGTGGCTAATAACCATGCTATGATCAGGGCATAAACAATGTTGGTGATCCAGCTGATGATTTCCAGACGCTGCTTGCTTTGCCCACGATTTCGTAGCCAGAGTGTGAGATTGCCGGTAAGACCAACAATGATCAAAATAGCACCAAGGAAAGGAGTATACATAACAGCTACGAAAATCCCGGCGGCTACAGCCAATAAGTTCGCGATAAATGCTAGGGATCGATTTTTGGTCTTGATCGAAAAAATAGAATGGGCCAGTGGCGGGATTATCGTAAGCGCTACTATGATGGAGGCGACCAGCGCAAAGGTCTTAGTATAAGCTAGCGGACGGAATAATTTACCTTCTGCCGCTTCCATGGTGAACACCGGAATGAAGCTAATTACAGTAGTAGCAATGGCAGTCATCACTGCCGATGCCACTTCAACAGTGGCCTCATAAATACTGGTCATTAGGCTTTCTTCGGGGGGGGCATCTTCCAGCCGTTTAACCATACTTTCCGTCAGTACAATTCCCATATCTACCATCGTGCCAATGGCAATGGCAATACCAGAGAGGGCTACGATATTAGCATCTACTCCAAAATATCGCATCGCGATAAAGCACATCAATACCGCCACGGGAAGTGTACCTGAAACCAGCAGCGAAGATTTCAGGTTCAGTAACATGAGAATAACCACGATAATGGTCACTAAAATTTGAAGGGTAATAGCTTCTTGAAGTGTACCAATAGTCTCATTAATGAGTTGGGTGCGGTCATAGAATGGTACTATACTTACCTGTGAGATAGTGCCGTCCGCCAGTGTTTTGGTGGGCAAGCCCGGTTCTATTTCCGCGATCTTAGCTTTTACATTCTCAATGACTTCCAGCGGATTAGCTCCATAACGAGCTACTACTACTCCACCTACCGCCTCTGCTCCTGATTTATCCAGTATACCCCTGCGGGTTGCCGGGCCAATGTTCACCTGAGCTACATCAGCTATCCGTAGAGGTACATTGTCGTTGACCTTGATGACGCTGGCTTCGATATCTTCAATATTCTGTACATACCCTAAGCCACGTACAAAATACTCGGCCAAATTAATTTCAATCGTCTGCGCGCCAATATCAATATTGCTGTTCTTGATGGCTCGCATCACCTCCTCTAGTGAGATGTTATTAGCCTTCATTGCGTCTGGGTCTACATCCACTTGGTATTCTTTGACGAAACCACCAATAGAGGCGACTTCCGCTACTCCTTCAGCGGAAGACAGACCGTAGCGCACGTAGAAATCCTGCACGGTGCGCAGCTCGTGCAAATCCCACCCGCCGGTAGGGTTACCGTCGCCATCTCTACCTTCCAAGGTGTACCAGTAGATTTGCCCCAATGCAGTAGCATCTGGTCCCAGGGTAGGTTGTACGCCTTCGGGTAGCGTATTGGCCGGAAGAGAATTCAATTTTTCGAGAATCCGACTTCGACTCCAGTAGAATTCTACCTCTTCATTGAAGATAATGTAGATACTGGAAAAACCGAACATGGAGTTACTGCGTATACTCTTAACACCGGGTATGCCCAATAGGGCCGTCGTAAGCGGATAGGAAATTTGATCTTCTACATCTTGTGGAGACCGCCCCATCCACTTAGTAAACACAATCTGCTGATTCTCGCCGATATCCGGTATCGCATCTACTGCAACAGGGTCTCGGGGGAGCTGCTCCACACCAAAGTCAAATGGCGCGGTAACTAACCCCCAGCCTACAAAGAGGAGCAGAAGGAGATAAGCGACCAGCTTATTCTCCAGAAAAAAACGGATATATTTTGCTAACATATTTCAAACCTTCAGTTTCGATTATACTTAGCACTTGTTAGTAAGCAAGTGCCTAAATAGGCTTAGCCCCTGTCTGCTCATGGCAACAGTGGCGAAAAACTGAAGTATATGCTAACAAAGAAAAGTCTGGAACCTTACCGGAAGATCACAAACTAGGAGAGGAGGTTTATAGGAAAGGTAATGTGTTGTTTTACTATCACTTTCTACTGGACTTACGCCGCTAAGTACGAGTAAAACTGCCAATAATACCGGATAATCCGTAAGGCTAAAGTCGACAGTTATTTCCGCCATTTCAGTATCGGCTTTAAGTAACTCGCTTTTCGTATCACAACAACTACTGTCTTCCGAAGTATCGTCTTCCGACATCTTCATGCTACTATGAAGCGGGCAAGCTTCCATTGCATTATTCTCATGACAAGAAGCAGCTTCTCCAAATAGGGCAACATTCTTGAGAACCCCACCACAATAATGCTTACTCAATACTAATCCACTGGTGCTAAGAAACACCAAAATAGCAAGGCTTATATGGAGAAGTTTGGCAAGCAATTATCAAAATTTATACAAAGGTACGAAATCCCACAGATAGAGGTGTTGTATAATCTTGGTGGATGTTTGCATAATCTTGGTGGTATTATTAGTTATCAAGCTATCATTCGATAATTACTCTTCTTTCAAGGTTCTTCAGAATGTTCACCCCACCTCACACTCCCCCTAAACTGTCACGGTTTTAGCCAAAAACCGCTGCCAGTTCAGGCACCAGGGGAATGTTCGGCGTGCTGATGGTTTCGCTTTGGGCAATCCTGCCGGTCTTGTCATTTTCCTTGTCAGCCTGTAATTGCTGTTTTCTTCCCTCTTTTTTGCTGTCGCCAAGAAACTGGTCTGTTCCGAACCCTATCAAGGGCCGGTCGTATCTCCCTTTCCAGACTGATTTTTTCTTTTCACAAGCTCCAACAAAAAATAAGCCCTGCACCCTTGGCTAGTGTCTCCACATCCTGCGTCATTCCGGCTTTCGCAAAAGGGAAGCAACCTCAATTACGATATCCGGCAGCAAGCAAAACTGCCCCAGCGGAATACCCGCCGCTCACTGTAGAAGGGAATTTCCTAATTATGAATCCGGTAAATCAGCAGACCATGAGTTTACAAATGCCTACCAAAATCGCAGAAGTAAGAGTAACCTATAAAAGTAAGGTGTATGCCGCTGACCGCCCCCAGGTTAAAGCCTCCGAAGATGCCCACCGCTATTTTCGCCAAATCTGGGATGAAGACACCATAGAGTTTTTTGAAGAAGCCTATTTGCTGCTGCTTGACCGCTCTAACCGCGTAATGGGGTGGTATAAGGTTTCGCAAGGTGGCATGGCCGGAACGGTCGTAGATGCCAAGGTCATTTTTGCGGCCGCCCTAAAAGCACGGGCTAATTCCATCATTCTCGCCCACAATCATCCTAGCGGGCAGTTATACCCCTCCAAACAAGATTGCGCACTCACGGAAAAACTACACACCGCCGGAAAGGCTTTAGACCTTCCTTTGCTGGATCACCTGATCCTAGCTCCCGAAGGGGGTTTTTATTCCTTCGCTGATGAAGGGCGCATAGAAAACTAGCTCCCTTTCTAATGGGGACATAGCTCCCCCACAGGCGCAAGGGCATCCCCATTTTCCGCATTCTCAAAAGTTCATTTGTGCAAACGGTGTCCGTCTCCGACGGATTACCCCTACCCGTTGCGCCTGCTCCCCCTTTTTCTCGCCGAAAGGCAGAACGGTTAAGAACCATTCAATAACAACTAATAAAAGGACTGTAGCCATGACAAAGCAAGCCACTAAAAGAGACATTTATCAGGAACTCACCGACCGCATTATTGCTAAACTGGAAGCAGGTGTAAAGCCCTGGCAACCTACTTGGAGCCGTTACGGTTTAGCTCGTAATGCCGCCACGGGGCATATCTACACGGGAATAAATGCCTTTATCCTTAATCTGTTTTGCGGGCATCCCATTCCCTACTATATGAGCTTTAAGCAAGCTAAAGCGATGGGAGGCAAAATCAAGAAAGGAGCCACCGCCGAGCGGGTCTATTTTTATACCTCATACCATAAGGACGAGCAAGGCAAACGCATCAGCGACGAACAAGCCGAAGCCCTGCGCGGCATGGGAGAGGAAACGCAGCGTGTCCAGTTCCTCAAATTCTACTATGTGTTTAACATTGAAGATGTGGAAGGCGTAGAGATAGAAACGCCCGAAATCACCCTCACCCCACACGAGCAAATAGCCGCTTGTGAGCAGGTTATCAGCCATTACCCCAACGCGCCCGAATATGTGTTTGAGGATGCCGACCGCGCCTATTATGCGCCCGAAGCAGATAAGCTAAATATGCCCAAGCTGGAGCAGTTCCAAACGCCCGAAGCCTATTACCTCACCTTCTTTCACGAACTCACCCACAGCACCGGCCACGCCTCCCGCCTGAACCGTGAAGGCATCGTAAAGCCCGCCAAGTTCAAAAGCGAGCGATACAGCCGCGAGGAACTGATAGCAGAGATGGGAGCCGCCTTTTTAGCGGGTTACGTCGGAATATGCGGGGAAACTGAATTAGAAAACAGTGCGGCCTATCTGGACGGCTGGTTAAAAGTGTTGAAAGAGGATAGTAAACTGATTTTTAAAGCTGCGGCCGATGCCCAGAAAGCCGTAAACCACATTTTAGGGCAATAGCAACGAAAGGCAATGCAGGGAGCCTAAAAACTCCCTGCCCGTTTCACATTGATAATTTGATAATAATACGACCATGTCAAGCCAAACAACCACCCCCAGCCCCTACACGGTAGAAATAAACCAAGACGGCCAAGAGCTAACCGTCTGTTACTGGTGCTTCGACAGCGAAGCCGAAGCCCGCCAGTTTTTCAACCTGCTCAAAAATGGCTGTACCGCCTACCCGCTTACAGTTGCTTTGCTGGATAGCAAAGACCAACTTATAGAAGCCTGGACAGTTGGCGACGAATACACCTCTTCCGAGCCACTAGCCTAGTCCGTAAGACTCAACACTTATTATTGATGGTTGATTTGATGTAAAGAGCGAGAGCTGGTCTCTCTTGTTCTGCCTCATTAGTAATTGTATTAGCAATCTGGTGACATTCGAAATTCTCGCGACCGCCTAAACGGCGGTCTGTACCGTAATTTTCACTTTGATCTCCCTAACGCTTGTCGCAATTATATTCTCAAAGATGAAAAAGTCCAAAATATTTGATAGGAAGAGGTGGCCGGTTGCTACCCTGGTTCGATGCTGCATTGCCAAAACTCATTTTATTTGCTATTGTGTTGCATTAGTAATTTTTCTACTTTTGTGACCTGCATGAAGTATGTAAGTATCATATTGAGCATCTATCTTTTGGCGTTAGCCATCGTTCCCTGTGCTGATGGATCAACTTGGGATACTTCTGCTATTGGTAATTCTCTAGCTGTTGAGTTACCTGATACTGACAGCCATGATCATGAAAGCACTATGGACCATTGCTCTCCATTGTGTTCTTGTAGCTGTTGCCATATTACGATTCGCCCTCCTGTAAAACTGGATTGGCAGCTTGCATTCCCTTTGAAAGCTGCTGTAAAAAAACCTCGTATCCAAGCAGATATATACACTTCATTGTGCTTGGATGACATATGGCAGCCGCCAAAGTTTAGTTAAACCAAACATCCGCAGGCAAAGTACGCCTCGGCATATCTTTTTCGGTTTAACTAATTTTCATTTAGCAACATGATAGATAATCTAATTGCTTATTCCGTGCGGAATAAGTTCATCATCGGTGTCATGGTATTGGCACTGATCGGTTGGGGTAGTTATTCGGCTACCCAGCTACCTATTGATGCGGTGCCGGATATTACCAACAATCAGGTACAGATCATCACCATCTCTCCTAACCTGGCCACTCAAGAGGTGGAACAATTTATTACTACGCCAGTGGAACTGGCGATGCAGAATCTTCCTTCGGTGGAAGAGATACGCTCGATCAGTCGCTTCGGCCTCTCCGTAGTGACCGTTGTTTTCGCGGAAAAAATGGGCACTTACCTGCCTCGGCAATTGGTTGCCGAGAAAATCCGCGAAGCTGATGAAGCCATTCCTGATGGGCTCGGCTCCCCAGAAATGGCACCGATTTCAACAGGCTTAGGCGAAATATACCAATATACGCTTCAGGCAGAGCCTGGCTACGAATCACAGTATTCGGCTATGGAGTTACGAACGCTCCAAGATTGGCTCGTCAAACGGCAGCTATCGGGAATTCCGGGAGTGGTAGAGGTCAATACGGTAGGAGGCTTTTTAAAGCAGTACGAGGTAGCGATAAACCCCGAAAAACTGCGCGCACAAAGAGTCACTGTAACGGAGGTACTACAAGCACTGGAGCAAAGTAACGAAAATACCGGAGGCGCATACATCGAAAAGAACCCTAACACCTATTTCATTCGCTCTGAGGGGATGGTCAAGGAATTGCCCGACATTGAGAATATCGTTGTTAAAACGGTAGATAATATTCCGATCTTGGTTGAGGATATAGCTCTGGTTCAATACGGTCATGCACCCCGATACGGAGCGATGACCATTAACGGTCAGGGTGATGTTGTCGGAGGAGTGGTCATGATGCTCAAAGGGGCCAATTCCAGTGAAGTGACAGAGCGCGTGAGTAAGCGGGTAGAACAAATCCAGAAATCACTCCCAGAAGGTGTATCCATCAAACCTTATTTGGTTCGTGATAATCTCGTGCAACGCGCTATCGGTACCGTGGAAAAGAATTTGTTGGAAGGTGGACTCATTGTCATCTTTGTTTTGGTGCTTTTACTCGGGAATTTACGGGCCGGACTAGTCGTTGCTTCGGTCATTCCTCTGGCAATGTTATTTGCTTTGGGCATGATGAATGTCTTTGGCATTTCCGCCAATCTAATGAGTTTGGGGGCTATTGATTTCGGTCTTATTGTTGACGGGGCAGTCATCATTGTAGAGTCGGTGGTGCATCGCTTGCAACTTGGTTTTGCCGGACAGCGCCTTACTCAAGCTCAGATGGATGAGGAGATTACAAAAGGTGCTATCCGTATCCGTAAATCCGCCGCCTTTGGAGAGATCATTATCCTAATGGTTTACATTCCTATTCTCGCACTCACTGGCATTGAAGGAAAAATGTTTCGTCCCATGGCGATGACCGTAGGTTTTGCCATTCTTGGCGCGCTCATATTGTCGCTCACTTATGTCCCGATGATGACTGCCCTGGCACTCAACAAAGAGGTCGTCGACAAGCGCACCATCGCTGATCGGATCATGGGCTTTTTTCAACGTATCTACCGACCAGTCATTGAACTTGCGTTACGATTTAAAACACTTGTCATTGCCCTGACCCTTATTTTGTTTTGCATCAGTTTGTGGCAATTCTCCCGACTGGGTGGTGAGTTTATTCCCACATTGGATGAAGGTGACCTTGCGGTACAGCAAATTCTGGCTCCAGGCAGTTCTCTATCCCAGAGTGTAGAAGTATCCAATTTGGTAGCTACTAAATTGAAAGAGTCTTTCCCGGAGGTGATCGATGTTGTCGCTCGCATTGGTGCCGCTGAAATTCCTACTGATCCCATGCCTATTGAAATCGGTGACTTTGCAGTTACGATGATGCCAAAGGAAGAATGGGGCAGTGCATCTTCCCGAACCGAGATGTTTGAGCGCTTTGAAGAGGTGTTATCCGAAATCCCCGGTGTCAATTATGAGTTTTCTCAACCCATCCAACTACGCTTCAATGAGTTACTTACGGGGTCACGGGCGGACATTGCCGTCAAAATATACGGGGAAGACCTTGATGTACTCTTCCAAAAGGCAAAAGAGGCAGAGCGACTCTTTAATAGCATTGAAGGGATTGCCTCCATTAAAACCGAACAGATCGTCGGTATGCCACAAATCGTTATTCGTTTCAAATATGATAAGCTAGCTCAGTATGGCTTGCAGGTTCGGGAAGTTAACCGGGTCATTCGCACGGCATTCGCCGGTGAGCGTGCAGGCACTATTTATGAAGGAGATCGCCGTTTCGATCTGGTGGTGCGATTACAAGCTGATTATCGCCAAGAAATAACGAATGTACAACAGCTCTATATTCCGCTCGATAATGGGCAGCAAATTCCGCTGGAGGAGGTGGCAGAAGTTCGCTTCGAGGAGGCCCCAATGCAAATCTCGCGAGATGACACCAAACGCCGGATCGTAGTGGGCGTGAACGCTGGCAGCAAGGATACAGAAACACTGGTAAAGGAAATGCAGGCCATTGTTGATAAAGAGCTTCAGCTGCCGCCCGGTTACTATCTTACCTACGGCGGTCAATTTGAGAATTTGGTTAAAGCCCAAGCAAGGCTTTCCGTTGCGGTACCGGTTGCTTTAGCCATCATTTTCATACTACTCTACTTCACCTTTGGTTCGCTTAGCCAATCCGCGCTCATTTTTACCGCTATTCCGCTATCCGCAATCGGTGGTATATGGGCGCTATCACTCAGAGGCATGCCTTTTAGTATCTCAGCCGGAATAGGTTTTATTGCCTTATTCGGAGTGGCAGTATTGAACGGTATTGTATTAATTGCCTATTTCAATCAGTTGGAAAAAGAAGGGATGAGCAATGTCCGTGAACGGATATTGAAAGGAACAAGTGTAAGGCTCCGCCCTGTACTAATGACCGCAGCCGTGGCCTCCCTTGGTTTTTTACCGATGGCTCTCTCTACTTCGGGTGGTGCGGAAGTACAACGTCCTTTAGCGACCGTAGTGATCGGAGGCCTAATTACCGCTACTATTCTGACACTGGTGGTGCTACCTATTTTATATAGTTGGCTGGCTAGATGGCAGCAACGACGGATGAATACGACACTAATGATCGGTCTGTGTTTGTTAGCCTTTCCTTGGTCGGCGCAGGCACAACGCCCGTTATCCTTGCAAGAAGTGGTGAACGAAACGAAATCCAATTATCCTGCGTTGGAAGCGGCTGAATTGGCGGTGATGCAACGCCAAATGTTGGAGGGCAGCGGTTTTGAACTACCCAAAACACAGTTCTTCTACAATGGTGACGGCTTGGGAGGAACGAATAGTTTGGCCGAACACGGTTTTGGTGTGCAGCAATCGTTTGCCTTACCCAAGGTCTACCGTGCAAGGAACAACTTATTGTCGAGCCAAACGGACTTAGCCCGACAGCGTCAGGCACTCACCGAAAGAGAAGTCGAGCAAATGGCAGCTACCATCTATGCAGACTGGTTCAGCCTCTATAAGCGAGTCGAACTCTACGATCATTTCGATACGCTTTATCAATCCTTTGTGAACATGGCAACGGTTCGAGTGGAAACCGGTGCTACCTCACCGCTTGAATTGCTGACGGCCAGAAATAAACTGGAAAATCTGCGGCTCGGGTATCGGCAGAATAATGAAGGGGTAGTGATGCTGGAACAACAATTGCAATTGTTGCTCAATTCTGCGGATGACCTAATACCCAGTGTAAATGAAAGTCAACGCTTTCCTATCAATAATACCGATAGTTTAACGGATCACCCACTGCTTGCCTATAATGAGCAATTGCAAGTAGTTGCAGGGCAGCAGCTGGAAGTAGAGCGCAATGAACTCCTACCGGAATTTAACATCGGTTATGCTTATCAAGAATTCGGTGGTGTAAACGGCTTGAGTGGCGTGCGTCTGGGGGTGAGTATTCCCATTTTCCAGGGTGCACAGCGCAAGCGAATAGATGCCGCTGAGGCCCAGCAACAGATCGCCCGCTCACAACAACAGACGAGTCGCGTTCTTTTGCAAAGGCAATTGCTGGAGTTACAGCAAGATTTGCGACAAGCGGAGCAGGCGCTTGATTTCTATGATGAGCAGGGAGAGCAATACGCTAAAGAGCTACTGCGCACTGGACGGCTTCGTTACGAAGCAGGAGAAATCGGCTATGTCGAATTCGTGCAGGCACTCGAACAGGCGTTTTTGCTGGAACTCCAATATCTGGAAGATCTCAGGCGGTACAATCGTACAGTAGTGCTCATCAATTATCTCAACCTCTAATCTTGAAATACCATGTCTATTACATATAAATGTTTATTACCTCTTCTCTCCATAGTCATTTTTGCATTTGCGTGCAGTTCAGATCACACCCATGCTGAAGATGGCCATGACCACGGAGAACCCCACACAGAGCAGCAAGAGATAGCAGAAGAATCTCATTCAGATACAGAAGTGGAATTAACCAATGAGCAGATAAAAACCATCGGTCTTACTATTGGAAAAATGGAAGAGTTGAAGATCACTGGGTTTATTAAGGCTAACGGTGTTTTAGACCTTCCTCCTGATGAAATCGCTACTGTTACTGCACCGGCTAACGGCTTTGTACAGTCTACCAAAGGAGAATATCTCATAGGAAGCTATGTGAAACAAGGAACGGTACTAGCCCGCCTGGAACATCCAGACTATCTGCAACTACAGCAGGATTATCTGGAAGTAGTGGCTCAACTGGAATTTTCCCGACAGGAAGTATCCCGCCAGCAGGAACTTAGTGGTGCTAATGCAGGTGTATTGAAAAGTTTGCAGGAGGCCACCAGTGTATTAAAAAGACAAGAGGCGCAAGCCAAAGGGCTGGCAGCCAAACTTCGCTATTTGGGAATCGATCCTGAACAAGTCTCCAGTGGAAAGGTCTTCTCAACGATTGGCATCACTGCCCCTATATCAGGTTATATTACCAACCTGAACATTAAGGCTCTATGCTAAATTGTGTGGGTAATAGCAAAAAATCGAGTAAATTTGGCAGATGAAAAATAAGGAACTATTCGCGATGGCCTTGGGGATTAATACCCCATGGTTTATAGAAAAGATTGAATTCACTGAAAGTGAGTTGAAAGGCACGAAAGAACTGCATTTGTTTCTGGATTTCAAGACAGGGAGCTCTTTCAGGGTGTCAGACGGGAACAATTATACAGCCTACGATACACGTGAAAAGACCTGGCGGCATTTAGACTTTTTCCAGCACCGGTGCTATCTGCATGCAAAAGTCCCCCGGGTAAAGAAGTCAGATGGCAAGGTCGAGCAGGTTGAAGTGCCCTGGGCACGCCCTGGCAGTGGCTTTACGCTGTTGTTCGAATCCTTTGTATTGCAATTGATCGAATGTGAAATGCCGGTCAGCAAGGTAGGGCAATTGGTTGGGGAATATGCGAACCGGATATGGACTATCCTTAATTATTATGTCCGCGGCGCTTATCAAAGAGAAGACCACAGCCAGGTTGAAAAGTTGGGGATAGATGAGACGAGCACTAAAAAAGGGCATAACTACATAACTGTAGCGGTGGACATGGATGAGCGTAAAGTGGTCCATGTAACTCCGGGCAAGGATAAGCAAAGCGTCTCAAACATACAGCAATACCTTGAAAGCAAAGGCTGTAAAGCAGAGCAGATAGAAGAAGTCAGCCTGGATATGTCCCCATCATTTATTAGTGGCAGCCTAGAATCCTTTCCAAACGCAGCTCTGACCTTTGACCGGTTCCATGTAAAAAAGCTGCTCAACAAAGCTATGGACAAAGTACGCCAAGCGGAAAGGAGGGAACATGAATTGCTCAAGGGCCATAAGTACACCTTTTTAAAAGGGGAGGAGAAGTTGAGCAAGTCACAAAAAGAGAAGCGGGATAGCTTGCTCAAGCTATATCCAACCCTTGGCGAAGCCTACCGGCTTAAAGTGCTATTTGATGACTTTTGGGAAATCAAGGAAGAAGGGCAGGCAGAACTGTTTTTAGCTGATTGGTGCAGCCAGGCAGAGGAAAGCAAAATCTTCCCGTTCATCGAATTCGTCAAAACCCTGAAAGCTCACTGGTATGGAATCATAAGTTATGCTACATCTCGGTTAACCAATGGGGTATTAGAAGGCATTAACGCAAAAATCCAGCTGGCAAAAAGAAGAGCGAGGGGATACCGGAATATCGACAATTTTATCACTATGATTTATTTATTAGCAGGCAAACTCGATCTTAGGCACCCACACAAATTCACATAGAGCCACAA
>JAUICR010000255.1 GCA_030427785.1 Bacteroidia bacterium
TGGAGGCAGCATTCCGTTTACTCCACTCCACATTCCACTTAGGTTGGTAGGCGTTACGGTGGTACTCTTCTGCCAGCCACCATCAGACACTATTAGCACAGGCGGCATAGGCGCTCCCGTTGGGCAATCCACAGAGTCTTTTACATACAATGAAGTTACTACTGTGCTATCACAACCTTTGGCTGTAGCTAGCACATCCGTATATACTCCGGCCATCGTTTGCCAAGCGCCTGCTAAATAAGCACTATCTCCAGGGCAAATGCTATCTGCAACCGATTTGGTTTTAGTAGGATTAAGTGTCAAACTGGTTATTACCACACTATCACAAGCGTGGTTTGTAGATAAGGTATCATAATACACACCTGCTGTGGTCTGATGATGTCCTCCTATGAAAATACTATCTCCAGCACAAATCTCCTTATTCTGGCTCGTAACTTTTGAGGGGAAAACTGTCAATCTACATTCTAAGATACTGTCACAACCATTCTGGTTGGTCAACTCATTGCGGTACACACCGCCAATGTTCTGATAACTTCCAAATATCAAAATACTATCACCATCGCAAATAAATTTATCCGCCAACACCGTGGTACTTCCAGGGTCGAAGGTAGTAATGGTAGTTACCACGCTATCGCAGCCATCAAGCTTTGGATAACTGATTATGCTGCTTCCTGCCAAGTTGCTGTCGCAAGTGATTTCATGCACTGTAATGGAATCATCAGTACAGGGCGCAGGCACATAAATTACGGTGGTAACTACTAAACTATCGCAGCCCACTACATTGGTGTAAGTAGTGTCAAACACTCCAACCAAAAGCGGATCTGTAGTGGTGGTGAATATATTTACCGTATCACTGCGCTTGATTGTAAGTAGCACGCTCAAAGTACTATCACAACCATTCACCGTTTGCAAATAGTCAAAATAAGTACCTCCAACATTTTGGTAATTTCCAAACACTAAAGCACTATCGCCATGGCAAATACTGATGGCGGGGAGACTCGTGCTGTACACAGGGTTTACTATCAGCTTACATTCCAATATACTATCACAACCATTCTGGTTCGGCAAAGTATCGCGGTAAATGCCTGCCGTGCTTTGGTAGCTACCAAATATTGGTAAACTATCACCATCGCAAACAAACTTATCAGCCAGTACCATGGTGCTTCCCGGGTCGTAAGTAGTAACAGTAGCTATAATAGAATCACAGCCATCGGTACCTGTTACCAAAGTATAAGTCGTTCCCGCTTGAGCAGGATCACAAGTTATTAGGTTAACAGTTCCTGTGTCGGCCGCTGGGCAAGGAATACCCGTAAAAATTACTGTGGTTATCACTAAACTATCGCAGCCCAAAGCATTAGTATAGGTGGTATCGAAAACACCCGCTAATAAAGGATCTGTGGTGGTGGCTGAGACGTTTACTGTATCACTTCGCTTTATTGTTAAGGTAGTGGCTATAATGCTATCACAAGAGTTCGCCAACACCAAGGTGTCGGTATAAACTCCTGCTGAAAAACGATAAGCCCCACCAAGTAAAATACTATCGCCTTGGCAAATGCTTGCCTGAGCATTTCCATTCTCAAAAAGGCCTTCATCAATCTGTCCATCACAATTATCGTCTATTCCATTGCATATTTCTACAGCAGCTAGATTTACCAGCGAATCATTGTCATTGCAATCGGTGCTGTCGGATACATAACCAGAAGGCAGGCTGCAATCAGAAATGGTATCGTTAACATCACCAAAGCCATCACCGTCTTTATCAGCATAGTAAAGCGTCTGCTGTAAAAAGCTAACTGCTACACTATCTGAAACCAAAAAGGCAGAGTTACAAGTAGTTCGTACTTGATAAGCTCCTGCTTGTTTGGCAAAAATGTAGTTGGTATCAGCGCCAGAAATCGGGCTTCCATTAAATAACCATTCATAAGCTGCTCCATCTACTTCTGTAAATGAAAGTTTTACTGAATCACCCCTACATATAGAAAGTGAGCCAACAGCCGAAACGGTGGTTGAAATATTTGTTCCGCTTTGCACCTGAAGGGTGTCCGTATCCACCAAACTCCAGTCGCCATCCGCATTTCGGGCACGCATATATAATATATGTTGACCTGTAACCAAACATGGTGTATTGATGGAAAACAGTCCACTAATTGTATCGGTTGGTGAAACGTTTATGCGGTTGGCCTTGCCCACACCAGGGTCAGTGTCATAGTAATATTCTAAAGCGGTAAGCTGAGAACTAAGCTCAACAGGCGGAATATTCATAGGAGGCATAATGTAGAACGTACGCCTATCCACCATGCTCCAGTTTCCCATTTGGTCTTTTACACGAGCAAACAGGTGGTTTACTCCTGCTGGTAAACTAGCTGGCAGCTGAATAGCCAGATTTTCCATTACGGCCGAATCGGGGGAAATGGGAACTATAGCCCCATTCCCGGCAACTCCAAAACCAGGGTCTTGGTTAAAAAAGTATTGAAGTGTGCTTACATCACCGGCCAAGCTTTGGCTGGGTATGATGCGCCCATCCAAGATATAGAACGTCTTTCTGTCTATAAGTGACCATTTCCCTGCCTGATCCTTCACCCTGACAAAAAGGTGGTTTACACCAGTGGGTAAATTAGTGGGTAGCACAATCGATAAATTTTCCATGATGGACGAATCGGGGGAAACCGATGTTATTGCTCCATTCCCGGCAATGCCAAAACCAGGATCCTGGTTAAAGAAATATTGGATGGCCACTACATTCTGGCTTGGTGAAGTAGGCGGAGGAACAATCAAATTAGGCATTACGTAAAATGACATACGCTGCAACAGGCTCCAATGACTACTGGTATCACGAACTCGTATATACAGATGATGGACACCGCTTGTCATATTCAGCGGTACTACAATGCCCATTTGTTGGCTGATACTATCAGCGGGAGAAACATTTACAATGCCGCCATTGCCAGACACTCCCATGCCTGGGTCTGAATCAAAAAAGTACTGAATGGCATTGACTTTCTTACTTAAGCTGGTCTGCCCCTGAGCATGTGGCGATAAGCCACACAGCATTAGCAAAACAGCAAAAACCGGTATATTTTTCATAGTCGGATATTTTAGAGTTATCTCGACTAGGATTAGTCCATTTGAGGACGGCTGGCCTCAATAGTTATGTTTAAAGTATCGCCAGGTTGAACCAACGGAACTGGAGCGCCTTGAAAATTTAAGGAGCGAACTATGGGAATCCAAAGCGGCTCGCCACTCATGCTGAAATTGGAACTTCCTCCGTGAATTCCGATGTTACTTCCGTCAATAGCGGCATTAATCCCAGCAGATCCAGGTTGTAAATGATAATCTTCTAGGTGACTCCAATAAAAGTTTCCTCCAGGATTTACCATTTGTGGGTTGGTATTAAAATAATTTCCGCTACCACTATTGGCGACCCCCAAGCTAGTGTTATAATAAAAGATATTGTTAAAAAAGAGATTATTTGAACCTCCTACTGTTGAAGTTCCAGTATAAATTACAGAATTACGAACTAGAGCATTAGAGATTCTTGAAAAATCATTGTAAGCCCAAATGCAATGATCGAGTGTAATCAGGTTGAAGGGATTCATATATCCTTCAATATGTCCATTAAAATAGCAACTGATGAAAATGATATTAGAACGGTCTGCTATTGAATCAGCATCATATAAATAAACATTCGGTGAACTTATGCGTGGAAACACTGTGTTTCGAATAACACAATTAATTATAGGACCGTCATTCAAATCAATGTAGTTATTGAACATACAATTTTCGATAAATAGATGTCCAATAGGAACAGTTGCTGGGTCGGTTGATAAGTAATCATTGAAAAAAAGCCCGTAAAACCTAGAACTATCTGCTCCAGATTCAATAAATACACTATTAATAATTGAAATGTAGCCATTGGTAGTCGCGGGGTTCCAGCCCGTACCGACCCACGTCAATCGCTTATTTGAAGTTATGTTTCCATGGTTGAAATTTGTTGGCTCGATATATATAGTATCACCTGCTATGGCAGCATTATAAGCATCAGTAAGATTAGTGTAATTGGCACCGCCAAGGTTGCTTACGGTGATAATTTTGGCTTGTAAGCCAAGGGTAAGGCAAAAAGTAATTGCAAGTGTGTAAATCAGGTTTTTCATGGTATTGGGTTTTAGTTAAATAATGAATAGCCATGTTGGGAGTATCCCAAG
>JAUICR010000256.1 GCA_030427785.1 Bacteroidia bacterium
TCCGCCAATGTAGTAATGCTTCAACTTGGGGTTGTAAGCCAAAAAGATATGAGGCCTTGCAAATTGGGAAAATAAATTCATGTCCATGTCCAACAATATTCTCCCTGTAACTTGCCCTGCCGTATTGTATTTTAAAATGTAATCTCCTTCTTGGCTTATTATGTTATTTCCATTCCAAGAATATAGACCTGGCAAAAGATGACAAAACCAATGGATATTGCCACGCTCATCTATAGCATGCTGATAGGGATAAGCTGGATAGAAATATGATACCGTATCAGGCTCTGGCATTCTTAGCCATTGAAAATTACCAGAGGTATCGTATTGTACCATAAACATTGTTTTTTTTAAGCTATCGCTCTGGTAGCTTTGGGGCAATATGGTATCGGTACTAAAATGCACGGCCGTATAATTGGGGGTAGAATTATAGACGATGCCCGAGACCAAAATGTGGCCAAGGCTGTCTACTGTAAGCGACCGCTGGTAGTCATTTGAACTACCTCCTATTACCTTGGCCCATCTAAAAGTACCATTGGCACTGTAGCTAGCCAATAAAATATCTAAAGTGTTGCCCGTGCCGATGTCAGAGTATGCAATTAAGGGCTGGTTGTCTATCTTAAGCCCAGCTGCTCCTACTTTACATAGTATATAGACGTTACCGTTTTGATCGGTTTTCAGGTGGGTAACGTTGTTATATTCCTGCGGCACCTGCATGGCATTTACAGCACCACCTCTTATGCTCCACTGCCAGGGCTGGGCGCTTAGGGTAATGCTAAGTAGTAAGAAAGTAAGAGATAAGTAGAGATTTTTCATCTTGTAAAATTATACATTCAATAATAAGCTTTTCAAATAAAATGGTTGAGAGGTTAAACCAAAAAGCCCCGAACAAACCATGGGTCTATTCGGGGCTTTAAGTTGAAAGGTTTTATCTACTTTTTAGCTTTTTTTGGTAAGGTATAGTGCAATCCCGCATAAATGGTTCTACCAAAAATTGGAGCCCAAGTAAACTGGGAATCAAAGTACAGATCATTAGGATTCTCAGCGTTTACAATTGGGTTTTCCTGGCGATAGTCCAAGATGTTGTCTACACCTGCAAATACTTCCAATCCCTTTTTGAAACTCTTGTTTACTTGAAAATTCAAAGTGAAAAAGGAGTCAGAGTATTCAGGTTGTTGAAACTCAATAGGGCTGCTAGTAGTTTTTGGTAATCGCTTTTCGCCAAACCAGTTGAGGGTGGCGTCAAACTTCCAATCGCTTACGGTGGCATAGGCCAAATTAAGAAATGCTCTGTGGGTAGGGAGTAAGTACGTTTTTTCTATCCCATTAAGGTAGTTCTCCTTAGCATCCAAATACTTGTAGGCCAATCGCAAGTCAAGATTCTTAATGATTGGATAATCTGCTTGCGCCAAAAAGCTAAAAGAACTACTTCCATGCGCATTTAGGAGCACAGCCTGTGTAGGGTCAGCATCCAGGTCGGCAATAAGCTTGCTTTCAAACCAAGTATAAAATGCATCGGCATTTAGCTTTAGTACTTTTTCGCCTAGTATCACATTTTGGCTAACGCTGGCGCCCATATTCCAAGCTACCTCAGGTTGCAATTCTCCATAATAATTAAAGTTGTACACCCTTGACGAGGTCAAAACACTTTGCGTTTCATTAATAACAATCGGAGTTCTTTGCCCTCGCCCACCAGCTAAACGTAGCGTAGTGTTTTTAGCCACATCGTATTTCAAGTTCAGCCTGGGGGTGATAAATACATTCTCAAAAAGTGAATTGTAATCTGCCCTAATACCTGCCACGATGGTCATTTTTTCACTCGGATCTAAAACGTATTCCGCAAAAACACCAGGAATCCATTCTTGTGTATGTCTGGCATACAAATCAAACTGCAGGGTATTGCTGAATAGAGATTCTTCAAAGTCATCTACTTGTATTGAAGCTCCTAGTTTTAGTGCATTCTTAGTATTAATGTCCTCTTGGAAAATGGCATTGTAGTAAAAGCTATTTTGCTCACCCTGATGCACGCGCTGCCCATAGGTAGCGGTGTGCGTTTGGTATGAATAGTTGTAAACCTGCCCTAGGCTTCGTTTTTTATTTTTGAAAAAATAGCCTGCCTTGCCAAATAGCTCCATGCGGTGCCCTTTGGAGTGATAACCCCAGGGATTTGTATTTGGGTTTTCACCATCTACAAAATCTGTTTGCCCCCCTTTCTTTTCGCTACTGATAAGTGCCACACCAATTTGGCTTTCCCAGTTTTTGGTACCTCTATATTGCCAGCGGTTCATAAAGTTGAGCTGATTACCCGTAGGGATATCTACAAAACCATCGCTGTTTACATCATTTATTCTGGATGTTTGACTGGCATGCGCCAATACACCGGTAGCCCATTTGTTGCCTACATCTGTTGCGCTCAGTACATTTAGCTCCATTCTTCCGCCTTGGTTGGCGTAGGCATTTACATAAAACGGAGGCGAAGATTCGGGATTAAAGTAATCTGCATTGATCTGCCCCGTGATACTTTCAAAACCATTTACCACCGAACTCAACCCTTTGGTTAGTTGGATACCCGATACAAATGGCCCTGGCATATAACTTAACCCTACAGGAGCATTGAGGCCACGTGCAAATGGAATGTTTTCGCGCTGTATAAGAGCGTATTTGCCCGATAGGCCAAGCATTTCAATTTGCTTTTGCCCTGTTACGGCATCCGTAAATGTGGCATCTACCGTGGCGTTGGTTTCAAAGCTTTCGCTCAAATTGCAGCAAGGTGCTTTTCGCAATTCCTGATCATCAATTTTATAGGTCAAATCAGCTCGTTTCAAATCTACAATTGTAGCATCTACGCGTCCTATAACCTCTACAGTGCCTAGTTCATCGCCTGTGGGCTTTAAGCTAAAATTGATTACTCCTTTTCGCGAAATCACATTTTTCTGTTCACTTTGGTAGCCAATAAAGCTGGCCACCAAAACACTTGATTTATCTGTAATCGGAATTTCAAACGCACCATCGCTGTTGGAAGTAGTTCCTACTTCAGTGCCTTGCCAATAAATATTGGCCCCCGGTAAGGGTACTTCATTCTGACCATCCCAACCAGTTACAGTTCCGCTTATTTGGCTAATAGCCAAATAAGGGAATAGTAAAATAGCGGCAGCCAGTTTTAATCTGGCAGTCATCATTACTTAGTTTCTGGTGTCTTATGATCTTCTACTACTGCGGGGTCGCGGTACTTGCAGCAGCCATGCAGGTTGTTATACGCCTCATCTCCAGCGGTACTCATTTCGGTATCGTAGCCAGCCTCGTTTATAGCACGGTTTATTTTAGCTATTGAGGTTTTTTTAGAGTTGTAGCTCAGCGTAAGTACTTTGGTTTCCACATCCCAGTCGGCTGTACTCACACCTTTTATTTGGGCTGCATTTTCTATCGTGGTTTCACACATACCGCACACACCGTTTACTATCATGGTGGTGTCTACTTGTTTTTGTGCAAAGGCTCCAGAGCTCATTAGTATAAGGGCGAAAAGTGCTATAATGTTTTTTGAAATTGATTTCATTTTAAATGTTTTTTTATTGAAAATAATTGAATTCTTCCTGGAAGGAAATGGCTAGGCATTAGAATTATTTTCAAATTAAGAAGCGCTGCACCTTGAGCAATATTTGCCTACCCGTACTACCTGTTATAGTTGTGGGGGGCTTAAAGCTGGTCTGCTTTCTTGGGTTTTCAGTAAAAAGTTTTGAGACCAAAAAAGGTTTTGCTACAAGCGCCAAATAAGGAGTTTGTATTTCGAGGGCCTTATGAACAGGTGTGGCGATATTGAGACCAGGAATAGTATAGGTTACTTCATCGCAGCAGTCTTCAGTTTCTTGCGGTTGATTTTTTTCGCACGATGAGTCTTCATGCTTTTCACAACAACTCATGGATTCATATGCACTAGCCTCTATCTCACTACTCATACAGTAATGGCGGTTTACTGAGAATCCCAAGGTTGAGAAAATCAGAACAGTCATTAAAGAGATAGATAAAAAGGCTTTAAGTTTTTTCACAGGGGCAAAGATATTGAATCTTAGAATTTGAAAACAATAGATACAAGAGCGATGCCAAAAAGAGAAGGATTGCAAGTTAAACGGTTAATGTATGTCTGTTTAGATTGAAAGCAAAAAAGCCGAAACATTTCTGCTTCGGCTTTTGAAGTG
>JAUICR010000257.1 GCA_030427785.1 Bacteroidia bacterium
TTCACTGGCTTATAGGAGGGAAAAAAACTAGATATTTAGGAATCTTCCCCAAACCGGGCGTGAATGACGAAGATATAAATAGGTGTCAAGCTTTTGGTGAAATTACGGGTAAAAGCCTTGTAAATGAAAAACTTAGTGAATTACAAAAAGGTTTGGTAGAGAGTGGAGCGGTGGAAATAAATGATGCCATAATGTTTATTGAATCCAGGGCCAAAAAGATTTTTAGTGTATGGGCAAACTTTATTGATAATAGAAAAAACAAAACCTTATGGCTGAAAGTATATAAGTATTACTTATTTTTTGCACTTTTCGCATTGTCACCTATTGTATTATTGATTTATACAATATTGCTAAAACCGTTTACTATTAAAGCACGTGCCAAACAAGTAAAATATTTAAAAGGTCTAGGATAGATTAAAAACAAATGAACGAGGTATACATAATTAATACCGCTACTTATTTACCAAATAAGGTAATTCTCAATGAAGAGATAGAGGATTATATGGGTTTAATTGGTGGAGAAAAATCAAAAGCCAAGAATATTGTTTTGCGAAACAATGGTATTAAACAAAGGTTTTATGCTTTGACTAAGGATGGAAAAACCACCCATAGTAATGCTCAAATTTCTTCCAACGCAATTAAGAAAATCCTGAAAAATAAAAGCCACTCTGATGAACATCAGGTTGAACTATTGAGCTGTGGAACTTCTTCGCCAGATCAAATGATGCCTTCACATGGTGTTATGGTCCATGGTGAACTTCCTGAGCTAGGTCCTATAGAAGTGGTTTCTCCCTCAGGAAACTGCTGCGCTGGAATGCATGCGCTTAAGTATGCCTACCTATCAATAAAAGCTGGTGAAATAAGTAGCGCAATAAGCGCAGGCTCTGAAAGAACTTCAAAATTGCTACATGCGAGTGTTTATGAATCGGAAATCGAAAACCTTCGAGAACTGGAAAAAGACCCATACATAGCATTTGATAAGGACTTTTTAAGGTGGATGCTTTCGGATGGGGCAGGAGCCTTTTTACTCAGTAATAAGCCGGCTGAAGATTCAATTAGTTTAAAAATTGATTGGATCGAAGGAGTTTCCTATGCCAATGAGATAGAAGCATGTATGTACATGGCTTCGGAAAAAGAAGTAGACGGTAGTCTCAAAAGCTTTAAAGACTATAGCCCCGCAGACCTTATTAACAACTCGGTACTTAGTATTAAGCAAGATGTGAAACTCCTTAGAGGAAATATTGTTTCCATTGGTTTCAAAAAATTAAAGGAAATCTGGAATCGTAAAGGGCTTAATATTTCAATGGTTGATTATTTTCTTCCACACATGTCTAGCGAGTTTTTTCGCCCTAAGATTGCAGACGCTTTAGAAGAAAATGAAATGCCTATTCCGATGGAAAAATGGTTTACCAACCTGTCTTCTGTTGGCAATGTGGGAGCCGCATCCATTTATCTTATGGTTGATGAATTGATGAAATCAGGAAATCTCAAAAAAGGAGAAAAACTATTAATTGCGGTTCCAGAAAGTGCTCGTTTTTCATACGTATTTGCTATGCTAACAGTAGTTTGATTATGAAAAAGAAAGATGTACCGCAGGATTCGAGTGACTTAGAAAAGTTTACCAAGGAACTTTATTACGCAGTAGATGAAAATGGAAATTACACAACCGCGCTAAGTAAAGGTTGGGAGGTAAAATCAAATGCCCTTAATGTAGCTTGGGATGATATAAAAGAACGGGTACAGGCTGCTTATGAGAGTGTACAAAAAGGTGAGGCTAGCCCAATTCTCTTTTTTATGGAACTTCATATTATGGATATTGGCTTACTGAGCGCTTACACCGGTTTTTGGAAATGGCAGGTATCACGTCACTTGAAATCAACGGTTTTTAAAAAGCTCTCTGACAAAAAACTTAAAGAGTATGCGGATGTTTTTAACGTAAGCATAGAACAACTCAAAACGATGACCCCTAATGAAGATTGATTTCGAACATAGACAATCCGCTCATTGCGAAAATGGGGTAACAACCAATTTATTAAGGCATCATGGTATCAGTGAAATTACTGAACCATTAGCTTTTGGAATAGGGGCAGGTTTGTTTTTCATTTACATTCCTTTTTTGAAGCTCAATAATGCTCCTGCTTTTGCTTTCAGGAGCTTACCTGGTCAGGTTTTTAAAAGGACCTGTAAATCTTTACACGTTGATATTGAGCGTAAAAAGTTTAGATCGCCAGAAAAAGCAATGGCTTTTTTAGATTCCTTATTAGCTAAGAATCAACCTGCAGGTTGCCAAGTAGGCGTTTATTATTTAAGCTACTTTCCTAAGGAATATAGGTTTCACTTTAACGCGCATAATTTGGTGGTGTATGGTAAAGAGGGCGACAATTACCTGATAAGCGACCCAGTAATGGAGGAAACAACTTCACTTTCAAGCTTTGAGTTGCAGAGAGTACGTTTTGCTAAAGGACCTATGGCTCCAAAGGGACAAATTTATTACCCTAAAGGAACTCATGAAGAAATAGACCATGACCTAATGCGAAAGGCAATAAAAAGCGGTGTGAAGCAAAACGTAAACAGAATGCTGCGAATTCCTGGACCAATTGCGGGTGTTTCTGGGATAAATTATACCGCCAATATGATAAAAGGGTATAGAGAAAAACTTGGCTTAAAAAAGGCGGGAATCTATCTGGCTCAGTTGGTGAGAATGCAAGAAGAAATTGGTACTGGTGGTGGTGGATTTAGATTTATGTATGCAGCCTTTTTACAAGAGGCTCAAAAGTATGTACAAGATGATAAGCTAATCAGTATTGCAGAGGAATTCACCAAGGCGGGAGATTTATGGCGAAGCTCCGCTATACAAGCAGCTGGAATTTATAAGGGAAGATTGACTGAGCAAACTCATTTTGATGAAATGGCTCGTTACTTACACGAAATAGCTGAAATAGAAAAAAATGCTTTTCAGCGCCTTTCTAAGATTCAGTGGCCAAAATGATGGAAAGCATTATTAATGTTCAAAATCTTGAGTTCACCTATCCAGGAAGTAATCAAACCACTATCAAGGATTTTAATCTCGAAATAAAGGCAGGTCAAAGCTTTGGATTGTTTGGTCCAAATGGTGCTGGAAAGACTACTATTATTTCAATTTTATGTGGACTAATTAAGTTTCAAATTGGCGAAGTGGATATTTTCAATATGCCAATTGAAAGGCATTTGAAAACAATTCAAAGCAAAATTGGCTATGTGCCTCAATCTATGTCATTGTATGAGGAGTTGAGTGCTAAACAAAACCTTAATTACTTTGGAAGCATGTATGGGCTTTCTAAAGATCATATTACAAAACGCAGTAACGATTTATTATACATTCTTGGGCTAAGCCATGTGGGTAGCAAACCAATTAAAAAATATAGTGGCGGTATGAAGAGGCGAGTAAACCTTGCGATAGGAGTACTCCACGAACCGAGCCTGCTATTTTTGGATGAACCCACAGTTGGGGTAGATGTCCAAACCAGAAAGGCAATTATAGAGTATCTGGGAGAGCTGAATAAGCAGGGCACCACTCTTTTCTATACATCTCATCATCTTAATGAAGCCGAAGAACTTTGTAACTCTGTTGCGCTTATGGATGAAGGAAAAATAATAGCTCATGGAGACATGACTGAGGTTTTGAAAACTCATGACCAGGAAAACCTAGAAAGTTTATTTCTGAAATTAACAGGAAAAGAATTCAGAGATTAATGAATAAACTAAAAGCCAGTATTGTTAAAGACTTAAACCTTTTACTCAAAGATAGAGTAGGGCTTCTTTTAATGTTTTTAATGCCATTGATTTTGGTTGTTCTTATATCTGCCTTACAAAACAATACTTACAAGCTCCTAAACGAACACAAACTCTCTATTTTGGTTTTGAGTCATGAAGAGGAAGAAATCGTTTCGGATTTGATTGAAGCTATAAATCAAGTAGGGATGTTTTCGGTAGATTTCAAAGCTGCTGATGCACAATCAGATGTAGCTACTGAGATGAAGAGCTCTGATGTACTAGTAAGCCTTGTTATCCCTACAGGCTTTGGAGATGTTTTGAAAAAAAAAATGAATGAAATAAATAAACTTGGTTCACTCTGTCTATTGTATATATGTACGTTTATCTATTGGCTTGTTTTGTGTATTGTTATCTCATTCTCT
>JAUICR010000017.1 GCA_030427785.1 Bacteroidia bacterium
CTAGCATAGCATCTGCTACTTTTACAAAACCAGCGATGTTGGCACCAGATACATAGTCAACATAACCATCTTCTTGTGTGCCATGTTTTCTTGAAGCTTCATGTATGTTTTCCATAATGCTCTGCAATTTAGCATCTACTTCTTCGCGGGTCCAGCTATAGCGCAATGAGTTTTGCGACATTTCCAAACCAGAGGTGGCAACACCACCAGCATTAGAAGCCTTACCAGGAGCAAAGAGAATTTTCTTGGCTTTGAAAGCCTCTACCGCCTCAGGTGTACAAGGCATGTTGGCACCTTCGGCTACACACATAGTTCCATTGGCGAGCAACATCTTAGCATCTTCTCCATGCAATTCGTTTTGGGTAGCACAGGGTAAAGCAATATCACATTTGGTTCCCCATGGAGTTTTTCCTTCATGGAATTCGCAACCAAACTTATCTGCATATTCCTTTATACGTCCACGCTTTACGTTTTTAAGCTCCATTAAGAAGGCAAGCTTTTCAGCGTCAATACCAGCGGCATCGTATATATACCCCGAAGAGTCAGAAGCAGTAACGGCCTTACCACCTAGTTCGGTTACCTTTTCGATAGCATATTGAGCTACGTTACCTGAACCAGAAACTACTACCGTCTTTCCAGCAAAAGAATCGTTCTTGGTTTTTAGCATCTCATGGGCAAAATACACGGTACCATATCCCGTAGCTTCTGGGCGAATAAGAGATCCTCCCCAGTTTATTCCTTTACCTGTTAATACTCCGGTAAATTCATTGCGAAGGCGCTTGTATTGCCCAAACATAAAACCAATTTCGCGACCGCCTACACCAATGTCGCCTGCCGGTACATCTGTATTAGGACCAATATGACGAGATAGCTCAGTCATAAAAGATTGGCAAAACTTCATCACTTCATTGTCTGACTTTCCCTTTGGGTTAAAATCAGAACCACCTTTACCACCACCCATAGGGAGGGTAGTAAGTGAGTTTTTGAAAATTTGCTCAAAGCCTAAAAACTTAAGAACCGAAAGGTTTACACTTGGGTGAAAACGAAGTCCACCTTTATATGGACCTATAGCAGAGTTAAATTCTACTCGGTATCCTCTGTTGATTTGGGTTTTACCTTCATCATCTAACCAGGGTACTCTAAACATTAACACGCGCTCAGGCTCTACAATTCTTTCTAAAATTTTAGCTTCTTTATATTTTGGGTGATTTTCCATAAAGGGAATCACCGTTTCAGCTACTTCCTCTACCGCTTGTAAAAATTCGGCTTCGTTAGGGTTTTTTGCTCTCACGCCTTCCATAAAGGCGTCTATTTGAGATTGAAATTTATTTGACATATGACGTAACAAATAGGTTGAATAAGGCCGCAAAAGTAGATTTTTTGTGAAACTGACCACCCTTTGATAACCAATTGTTTACAGTTTTTAAAACTCGTAGGAAAGACGCCAAAGAATTGTGACTTATTATCTTATGTTTTTTACCGAATCCAACCCCTTCATTTTTAGTAAAAAAGAGAATCTGCTTTGCGTTTTAGTATGTGTATTAGTTTCTTAAAAAAAAACTGAATCTCAGTTTGATGTTTCTGCTGAGGCTTGGCCTTTCTACTATTTTTGCAAGCCAATACTTTACATCATGAATATTTTATTATTAGGTAGCGGAGGCCGCGAACATGCCTTAGCTTGGAAAATGGCCCAAAGCTCTAGATTATCAAAGTTATACGTAGCGCCAGGAAATGGTGGGACAAGTGAAGTAGCCGAGAATGTAGAGCTTGCTGTGAATGACTTTCCATCAATAGCATCGTTTTGCCAAGCCAAAAAGGTAAATATGATAGTAGTGGGTCCGGAAGACCCATTAGTAAATGGAGTAAAGGATTATTTTGAAACTAATGAGCAACTAAAGCATATAGCAGTAATAGGGCCTGATGCCGCATCAGCTCAGCTAGAAGGAAGTAAAGCGTTTTGCAAAAAGTTTATGCAAAAGCATCAAGTGCCTACCGCAGCCTATCAAAGCTTTACAGCCAATGAGCTGGAGGCGGGACATGCATTTCTAGAAAGTTTGAAGCCACCTTATGTGCTAAAAGCGGATGGTTTGGCTGCCGGCAAGGGAGTCCTGATTATTCAAAATTTGGCTGAAGCCAAGGCAGAACTTAAAAACATGCTAGAAGGTAAGTTTGGCAAGGCAAGCGAGAAAGTAGTAATCGAAGAATTTTTGGATGGGATAGAGTTTTCTGTTTTTGCGTTGACCGATGGAAAAAACTATGTGCTACTACCCGTAGCCAAAGATTACAAAAGGATAGGAGAGGGAGATACAGGGCTTAATACGGGAGGCATGGGTGCCGTTTCGCCTGTGCCATTTGTAGATGCTGCCATGATGAAAAAGGTAGAAGAAACTATTGTAAAACCAACCATCAATGGCTTTGCTCAAGATCAAATGAATTACACAGGATTTGTGTTTTTTGGATTGATAAAAGTGGAAGGCACACCCATGGTTATAGAATATAATGTACGCCTTGGCGATCCGGAAACTGAAGTTGTTTTGCCAAGATTGAAATCTGATTTAGTGGAGCTTTTTGAAATGACCGCCAATGGAACCCTAGATCAGGCTACTGTGGTGTTTGATGAGCAATCAGTTTGCACGGTAATGGTGGTGTCAGAGGGCTATCCTGGTTCTTACCCAAAGGGCAAGAAAATAACAGGCTTAGAGAATGTAACAGATAGCCAAGTTTTTCATGCGGGTACTACACTAAAAGATGGAGAATTGCTAACCAGTGGAGGCCGAGTAATGGCATTTAGCTCTTATGGAAATACCAAAGAGGTAGCCTTAGCAAAAAGCTATGCTTCAATAAATAAAGTGTGCTACGAGGGGATAACCTTTAGAAAGGATATAGGTTTTGACCTATAATTAGCTTTCGCCTGCTTTTTTGTGCTTGCTCATTTGGCCCATCCAGTAGAAGAAAAATACCGTCATCACAATCATGATAAGGTAATTGAAGCCATTGCCAAGCATAGGAAGGATGCCAAAAGTCCACTCAAAAAATTCTCCTAGTCCGTATATGAAATTATTCCAAGCCATTTAAATGATATTTGCGGTCAAAATTATACAAAAAGCACATGCTCGCAAAGCTTTTCAATAACATAAGTATACAGTCTCTCATTAGGGCGGGCTTATTTGTATTCATTCTATTGCTGTTTGCCGCTTTTTTTAGCCCTACTCGTGTGGCTAACTTGGCGGTGTTGGATTGGGAGTTTAGCTTTTCGCAGGTTTATTTACAAGCTCTAATTGTACTTTGCTTACCTATTGTTTTTTGGCTATTCAATCACCGGGTAAATACAATAGGGTTTTTAAAACTGGATTATCAACTATTGGTAGTTTTATGTTTGCTGATAGGCCCACTGCTTATGCAAATAAATAATGCGGGTTATGTTATCACCTTTGTTTTAGGAATGTTTTTACTCATGCGATTGTTTGAAATGGTGAGTACTATAGACCCCGCTTACATATTGTTTGATGCAGGAGTATTTGTAGCAATCATGTCCTTGTTGGTTCCCGAAACTACATTTCTGCTTTTGATTATTTGGTTGGCAACCCTCACATTTGGTCAGCTAAACATCAAAACTTTGTTGATGCCTTTGTTGGCCATCATTGCAGTGTATTTTATGGTTTTCACCATCCTATATTGGCTGTTTCAGTACAATGCCTTTGAGGCACTAATTCAGAATTATCAGAATATGACCTTTGGCTTTGATGTAAGCATTACTGAAAATGGGTGGGTGTTAACACCATTGGTTATAGTTGCCTTTATGGCCCTTGCCGAAACGATGCAAGTGTATGGCAAAGCCAATGTAAAAAAGCGTCAGATATTCACCTTTCTTTTAACTTTCTTTTTGCTGAGTGCTGTTGCAGGTTTTACCATGGGTCAGTCTGATTTACGAAAAATTTGGCCATTGATTCCAATGGCTTTTTTCACGGTAAATCTCATTCATTACCAAAGAAAAGAATGGTTAAAGACTTCGGTTTACGGACTTCTTCTGTTATTCTTTATTCTTGTTTTAGTTTTCTAACTCCTCTTTGGGAAAGAAAAGGGCTTTAAGTTCGGTAGCATCCGAGGGCTTCATTTTTCCGGCAAGAATAAGTGATAATTGCTTTCTCCTAAGTGCACCATCAAATCGTTTTTTCTCCTTATCACTTTCGGGCACAATAGCTGGTACATTTATAGGATTTCCGAGTTGATCTACCGCTACAAAAGTGTAGATAGCCTCATTGGATAATGTCTTTTTACCAGCTACGGTTTGGTCTTCAATAAATACATCAACAAATACCTCCATGCTTGAGGTAAACGCTCTGGAAATTTTAGCTTCAAGGGTTACGATTGAGCCTTGGGGTATGGGCTGCGCAAATGAAACGTTATTTACCGAAGCAGTTACAACTATTCTTTTGCAATGGCGATGAGCGGCAATGGCTGCGGCTCTGTCCATCCAGCTCAGCAGTTGCCCACCAAAGAGATTTTTTAAATTATTGGTGTCGTTAGGTAATACTATTTCAGTAAAAACTGTAACAGATTCGCTAGGAGTTTTGGACTTCATACCGCTTTTTTAATTTGCGGCAAAAGTAGCCTTTAAATATTTTTAATTAGAGTAAATCCAAGATTGTGGATGTACTTGTTTTTTGATGTCCATCAAGGCTACACGAGCTGACTCTTCATCTTTGAAATTGCCAATAGAAACTCTGCTAAAACTGGCAGTGCCTTCGGCTAAATAAGCTTCATAACCCTTAGATCGAAGTTCAGAAATGTAGTTTTGAGCATTGCGGCTATCCTTAAAGGATCCCACCACAATATGGAAGTGACCCATTCTCAGATTGCTTGGTTCATCAACTACTTCAGGAACAACGTTTTCTTCCACTTCTACTTCGTCCTTTGGCTCTGCTGGTAATTCAGATGGAGCTTCTTCGGCTACTGTAGATTCTACAATAGTGGCAGGCTCAGCATTTTCAACGGGTTTTTCAATTCCGCGGCTCGATGTGAACCAATTCATGCCTGAATAATTATCGAGGGCATCAGAGTTTGCAGTAAAGTAGGAAAGGCCAATTGCCGAGGCTAATATTACAGGGCCTAGCACTGCCGCCCATGATACCCATGCAGCTGGTTTTTTTGAGCTGTCATCAGAGTCAGTAGCAATATTTAATTCAATAGCCGAAGCTATTGACTTTCGTATAGCACCTTCTCTTTCGATGGTATGAGAACGGAAAATACTAAGGCCGTAGGAGTTTCTTAAATAGTTGGTTTCTAATGAAGGGTTAAATTGTATGCTTTTGGTGCTGTCTTTATACAACCTACCAATACCTGCTAATACAACCTTGTCTCCACCTTCTAAACCAGATTTCCATTTGGCTACTTCTTGGGCAATGTAGTCTTGAGCTTGGTTGTAAGTTAACTGCTCAATATACCCTATACTTTTGGCTAATAAGCCATCATTTTGCTTGATGCTTGCATTAAAATGTACACGCCTTGATGAAGGGCGCATCATATGCGTTGCAGGATTTATTTCGGCTGCATAATGACGGGTAAGAAACGCACCAAATCCTGGCACTACCACGCACTCATGATCAAACAAAAGGCGGCTAATATGTTCGTGTATCTCTAGTTTCATTGTTTTCAAATGTAAAAAATGGCGCTGTAATTAGCACTATTATTTTGACCAACACCTTCGCTCCATATTTTGTACAAGCTAACCCATTTACTTGCTGTATACTAATAAAACGCAATAAATCAACAGGTTGGGCTAGGCAATACTCAGCTATAGGTGCTAAATTCAACTTCGATTGTTATTCGCAAATTGAGGGCGGCAAACATCGAATTTTTAATTTTAATGACAAATAGCCAATTTGGCTTTTTAATAGTTGGTGTAACGATTTTGTGCTAAAAGTGCTATTTCTAAGCTATTCAAGGAGATTTACCTACCTTAAAAATGTTAAAGTTTTGAAAATATGCCAACCATTAAAAGCCGTATGCGTCTATTAATAAAAACCCCTATACTATGAAGAACCTATACCTACCCTTATTTGCATGTATGCTTTTGGTTTCGAGCATAAAGGCCAATGAGCCTATTCACCCATTACAAATTATTAATCAGCAATGGAGTAATCACCCGGACTGTTTAGCGCAGGTGGGTGAAATTTCATTCAGCAATGACATTGAATTAATTCAACAACACCTATTGTGGGTACATCATTTTTTAAGTCTTAAGGAGGTATCGCATTTAAGTGAAGCACAGATAGCCAATAGAAACAAAAGCCTGGGAGACCTATATAGCTATGCCAAGGCAGGTGTGTTTCCCATTAATAATTATGTACCCGGCAGGCGCCCTGTATTTATCGATGAGGTAGGAACCCACTGTGCGGTTGGTCAACTGATTACTCAAAGCGGAAATGGGCATCTTAGTAAAGTCATTAGTGCTGAGTATAATCTTGCCTATTTGGCAGATATCAAAACTAAAGGATTACAGGAATGGCAAGTGCAGAGTGGTTTTAGTACCGAGGAGTTGGCGTGGATTCAGCCAGCTTATTTCAATCCGGTGAATTATACCAAACTGAAAGGTGGCACCAACGGTAGAGTGAATACGATAGTTTCGGATAATAATGGTGGCTTAATAGCCGGTGGGAACTTTGATACAGCTGATGTAAATGCCGCAGGAAATTTGGCAAATTATTTTAGTGGGGTGGCAGGGTATGACTGGCTTGGGATAGGCGCTATGGGGCTCAATGCCCAAGTTTATGATGTGATTTGGTACAAGGGTGAACTATATGTGGGAGGCATTTTTTATCAGGCAGATACTGTATATACGGGTTCGGGCGTGGTAAAATGGGATGGCAACACCTGGGAGGCAGTTGGAGATTTTTATGTGGGGGCTCTCGTGAATTATGTCTTAGATTTTGAAATTTACAGAGACACTCTTTATGCAGCAGGTTTTTTCAGAGCAAACAGCACAGCAGCTAAGCATTTTGAAAGTATAGCAAAATGGAATGGTACAGAATGGGTACATGCTGGGGTTGACTTGTATGGTACGGTAAATAAGCTTCATGTGCATGATAACAAACTTGTACTTGGCGGTCAGTTTAATGTAAATAATGTGGCCAATACTCAAAACATTTGCATGATAGATAGCACTGGGCTAGTTCTTTTTAATGAGGATTTGAATTTAGAAGTACATGACATTACTACCTATAACGGAGAGTTAGTAGTAGCTACTGATTTCATGAATTTTGTAGACACCATGGGCATTGCCGCGTACCGTAATGGCACCTGGGATGTATTATATGATGGATCGAGCACATTAAACAGAAGTACTGGGGGTGTATATTGCCTGGCACCTTATCAAGGCACTTTGTTTTTTGGTGGAGAGTTTAATATGCAGCCTTTTTTGGGTAACTCTGGTAAAAACATGGCACATTATAAGAATGGCAATGTTGCTCCTTTTGGATACCTGGATTCTACTGTGCACTGCCTTAAAGTAATATCTGATGACTTGTATGTGGGAGGCGATTTTATTGCCACAATAGGAGCAATCGGTTCGGGCCCTTTAAATCATATCTGCTCAGTTTATTTACCCGATTATTTGGGTGTAGAAAATAATCCTGTTGCTCAGTCTGTACATCTATACCCCAATCCTGTGGCGGATATCTTAACCATAGAAGGACTGGAAGGCAGCGGACAGTATAAAGTATATACTACCAGCGGGCAATTTATGTTTGAGGGGAAACTTGCTGCTAGTAAGGCCAAGATAGATATGAGTGAACTGCCAAGAGGGGTGTACCTCGTAGAAATTAAGACAGATGGAAAAAGCAGTATTTATAAAAAAGTAATACGAGAATAGGTCTAACTTTTTCCTATGCTATAATTTATTTTGAAGGTGTACGATCTGGGTTCACCCAAATAACCAGGTCTTATCATAAATTCCTCGTTTAGCACATTGTTTACCAAAAAATCAACTTGCCATTTTTTATTTATCTGATAGCCCAAACGAACATCAAGAACGAAATCGCCATTATAATTTCTTTGACGATTTTTCTTAACGCCAGCAATTCTATCGTTAAAAAGGCGGTCAATATTCTGCATAAAATCATTGTACCTCATACTGAAGCCGCCATGCCATTGGCTATAGTTTATTTGTAAATCTACTTTAAACAAATCCTGATATCGATATTTCAAAATCCGATTGCTTGTATCGGAACTAGAGAGTGTATAAGTGAGGTCATTTCCATTTTGATCTTGCGCAAAAGCAGAATCGGGATACAATACTTGCGGCAGTGTGTAGGTATAGCCGGCCAACAGTCGGTAGGCGAGTTTTGAATTAACTTTTCCTTCTAAGGCTGTGGCTACTTCGAAGCCTTTTATTTTGGTCTCTCCTACATTAAGAGGTTTAAAACCCAAGCCGTAGCCAGGTGGCACTACCTTGCCCCATGAACCAAAAGTAAACTCAATCATATCGTAGTAGTGCATCTGAAAAACAGAAAAATCTATATAGCCTTTTATTTTTTTGCTGTAAAACATTTGTCTCAACCCAAGCTCAATACTGTTTCCTGACTCGGGGTTTAGCCCTTCGTTGGGAAAAACAGAAATGGCCCCAAAACTGGTGGTGGTAAAGGTTTCGGAAATAGCAGGAAATCTGAAGGCCTCTCCATAAGAAAATCGAGCATTGGTACCTTTTATTATTTGAACATTAACACCTCCCCTAAAAACGGGTTCCTTTTGATAACGGTCGTCCAAGGTGTATTCTTCCAAGCGTACACCGGCATTTAGGTTTATCCACTCTAAGGGCTTGTAGTCCGCTTGCAAAAAGCCTGCATTATTTGAGGCTTGATGCCTCCCTACAAAAACAATCGAATTGGAGGTAGTATGAGTTGTGGAGTAGCCGGCTGTTACCACCAATTTTGAAGTATAATAATACTGCAAAAGGTATTGTAAAAAGAACTGCTCAGAGGCGTTAGTATAATCAGCCTCACTGCTTTTGGCATTATTGTTTAGTTGTAAATATCTACCCATCACATTGTGCTTGAAGTGCCCATGGCGGTAACTGATATTAGGATCTATATAAAAGTCCCAACCATACGTACGGGTAATAGCGCTGTCTCCTGGTATGTATGCAAATGAGTCGCTTTCCCACATGAGGGCATCTCCATGATCGGCATAATTTACGGTACTAGATAGGCTCGCTTCCAGCCCTTTTATTCGTTTCGATTTGTGCAGGTATTTGCCAAACATTCTGGTGAGGGTGCCTTCTTCGAGATAGCGAAACCCATCATCAGAGATATATCCGGCACTAAGCACAAAGGCATTGTTGGGGTTAATAATTTGCTGCAAGTCAAAGTTGATACCTGAGTTTAGTTGAGGGCCGTCCCACCATTTTAAATAGTTTCTTTTTGGCGTATCATACCAGCCAGAATACAGGTTTACATTGAGCGAAAACTTTTCGGGAAAAGGATGTGTGATGGCATGTATTACACCGTTCATAGCCGCTGATCCGTATAATACGGAAGACGCTCCTTTTAATACTTCTACTCTATCTAAAGACTGAATGGGCACCAGGTCCCAAAGAGCTTGGCCTGCATCACCAGAAATTAGTGGAATACCGTCTACCAACGTTTGAACCCTTGTACCTGTACCAAAGCTCCATCCACTACCACCCCTAATATTGGCTTGCCCATCAGTTACATTTACTCCGGGCGCTTGCTGCAAAGTGTTCTCTAGGCGTACCTGGTTTTTATCCTCTATAAGTGAGGGTTTTAAAATATCCAGACTCATGGTAACCTCTTCCAGGCGCTGTTCAAACTTACCTGCGCTTATTACTATTTCTCCCAATGAAGAAGCACTAGGAATAAGCTCAAACACTGCAGGCTCTGTTTGGCTTTTATTTATGGCAATGGTGTCAGTGGTTAAAGTTTCATAACCAATAAAACTGATGGCAAAAACCTCAAAATTTTCGAGCTTCGAAAAACTGAATAATCCGTTTACATCCGTGGTAGTTCCCTGGCCATTGGAGTTCACGATGTTTGCACCAATTAATGGCTCCTTGCTTACGGCATCTATTACCTTTCCGGTAAAAGTTTGCCCAAATACATTGCCTAGGCAACACAAGAAGAAAATCAGGATAGGTAGTTTGAAAGTCATGATGATGTAAAATCTTATCAAGATTAAACAAAAAATTATTAGTGATATTTACAAGAACCTTTTAATCCTATTTAATTGTCAGATCAGCTTTTATATCAAATAGCTCTTACTCAAATTTCGGGAGTGGGAGATAAACTTGCCAAAACGCTAATTGCCCATACAGGAAGTGCTGAAGCGGTATTTAAAGAAAAGAAAACAGCCTTAGAAAAAATACCCGGCATTGGAAAAAAGGGAGCAGCCAGTATAGTAAGCCAAGACGTAATGAGCCGTGCAGAAGATGAAGTGGCTTTTATAGAAAAGGAAAAAATTCAAGCGCTTTTTTTTACAGATGATGATTATCCCAAACGATTAAAGCTGTGTGAGGATGGTCCTGTATTGCTTTATTACAAAGGCAATGTAAACCTCAACAAGCGTCAGGTAATAGCTATAGTTGGCACTCGCAATGCCACCACTTATGGCAAAGAGTTTTGCGAACAGTTTATTGAAGATCTTAAACCTTTTAATCCCTTAATAATAAGCGGCCTTGCTTATGGGATAGACATACATGCGCACAAGCAGTCATTAAAAAATGGTATCCCCACGGTGGGAGTAATGGCTCATGGGCACGATCGTTTATATCCTTCAGTTCATAAATCAACCGCTAAGGAGATGTTAGAAAACGGTGGCTTGATAACTGAGATGATGAGCGGAACAAACCCTGATCGAGAAAACTTCCCCAAGCGCAATAGGATCGTGGCCGGTATTTCGGATGTGCTGGTGGTAGTAGAAGCGGCCAAAAGAGGTGGTGCGCTTATTACTGCCGAAATAGCCAATAGCTACAATCGCGAAGTTTTTGCGGTGCCGGGCCGCCTGGGCGATGCCTTTTCGGAAGGATGTAATAATCTCATAAAAATTAACAAGGCGGCACTGCTCACCGGCACTTCAGATTTGAAGTATTTGCTAGGATGGAAAGATGATTTTGTGAAAAAGGAGGTGCAGAGTCAGCTATTTGTAGAGCTGGAAGGAAATGAGAAGAAAGTGTATGACCTATTGAATCTGGAAGGAAAACAGGAAATAGATATTTTGTGCTTCAAGCTAAAAATTCCTATGAACAAGGTTTTACAAAGTTTGATGAGTCTTGAGCTAAAAGGCTTAGTAAAAAATTTTCCAGGAAAAATCTATTCGGTACGATAAAAGAAACATCCGCGGGGCTATTTGGAGGAAAATAGACTAAGGCAAAATACTGTTTAACACAGGGTAAGCTTATTTTATTGTGTAAAATAAAATAACTACTTTCGGATTTCATATTTTGATTTCTTTAAGAGTGCTTGAGGAAGTTGAAAATGGAAGCAATAGAGAGCAAAAAACAAGGATTGAGTATAGAGCAATAATACCCACAGGATTTGGAATCAATAGACAAACTACCAACTACCAGAATAGATCAGAATGCCACGCCTGCCAAAGTTTTAATAGCCGAGGATAATACGCTTAATCAAAAGCTGATGGCAATGATGTTTGATAAGCTAGATGTGAAAGTAGATATCGTATCAAATGGGCAAGAAGCAGTAACTGCTGCTCTGGCCAATTCGTACGATGTGGTATTAATGGATATTCAAATGCCTGTAATGAATGGCATCGAAGCTTGCGAGGCCATTAAAAAAGCTACTGTGGGCAAAAGCCCGGTAATTGTTGCTCTCACAGCCAATTCGTTAGAGGGTGACCGTGAAAAGTTTTTGGAAAGCGGAATGGATGATTACCTACCAAAACCACTGAGCCTGGAAGACATTCGAAAAACTCTAAACGAGTATTCTTCGTAGAATTTTTTAGCCACCCTTTTTTGTTTGCAGTTTGAAAGTTCTTACCGAACTTGAGCCCTTGGTATATCTAATAATAATTTTATTGTATGCATAATATTGAGGAGGCTGCTGAGTTCTTGCGCCAAAAAGGTTTTGGCGATGCAGATGTGGGTGTGGTAATGGGTACTGGCTTGGGTGGATTTGCTCGCCATTTTAAGGTGGAGAAGCAAGTTGTGTACGGAAAAATACCCCATTTTCCTGTGGCTACTATGGAGTATCATGCGGGCAAATTGCTAATAGGAACTTGTCATGGAAAAAAAGTGATTGCTATGCAGGGGCGCTTTCATCATTACGAAGGCTATAGCATGAAGGAAGTTACTTTTCCTATTCGCGTTATGAAAATGCTGGGCATAAAGCACCTACTTCTCTCCAATGCAGCAGGCGGCATTAATTTAGATTTTAAGAAAGGTGACTTGGTAATGCTGGAAGATCATATAAATCTTCAAACCGAAAATCCTTTACGCGGCCCTAATGTAGAATTCCTGGGTCCAAGGTTTCCAGATATGAGCGAACCTTATTCTAAAGAGTTGGGCGCAAGACTGATGAAAATTGCTAAAGAGCAGGGTACTACGCTGCTACAAGGGGTGTATGTGGCGGTAAACGGGCCCAATTTTGAAACCAGAGCTGAGTATCGCTATCTAAATCATTTAGGAGCTGATATGGTAGGGATGAGTACGGTACCCGAGGTAATAGTAGCCTGCCATATGGGAATACCTGTAGTGGCAGTTTCGGTAATTACTGATGAATGCGACCCCGATAATCTACATCCGGTAGATATGGAAGACTTGGTGAAAACAGCCGAAAAAGCAGATGAGAAATTGAGCAAAGCTTTTGCTGAGTTGATTGGGACGCTCTAGGAACATTGTAACCAATCAATGAAAAAACAGGTCTCATTCGCCATCATTCTGTACGCACTTGTTTCCTGTGGTGGAAGAGAGACAACACCATCATCGTTTACAAAAGCTGAATTGGATTCAATAAACTTGTTGCGATGTGATAGCCTGGTATTTAATGAATTTGATTCCATAACAGATGTGGATTTTCTTCCCATCCCAAAAAATATAGAAGAATGCTTTACAAGGTTAAATAGTATCGCTAGTGAAAGGCGTAAAGCATGGATAAAATGTTTGACCGAAGAGCAGTTTGGAAGTAAGATGCATTTTGGACTTGGAATGACACTAAGAAATAAATGGGGACTTTGGGCAAATTCAGAATTGGCGAGGTATTTTTATAACCTTGGGGTATTTCACCCTGATGATATGAGCGGAATGATATTAAACAGTTATCACCGAAGGCTCAGTAATCAACCAATAAAACTGGAGGAGCAGGTTGAGTATTACCAAAATTATTGGACTGATTTAGGAGAAAATGTTGACTCAATACTTGATTTGGTAAAAAATGAGGAAAACGGGGAAAAGAAAAGTCATTAGTACATTTGGTTTGAATAGAGTTTCGGGGTAAAATTATTGATACCAACTGTGTTTTATTCTCAATTCAGCATAAATAACTAATAGGACTATGCCTAATCATTGTGCTTTTCTTAACAACCAATTACACATTCGAAACTTAAATTTGCTAGAATATTATTTCAATTTGCTACTATGAAAAGAGTTTTATCCCTCGCCCTGTGTTTCCTATCAGTTTTAGCATCCGCCCAAGATTTTCAAGGCGTGGCAACTTATCAAACTGCCACTTCGCTTGATGTAGAGTTAGACTCTAATCAGGTAAATGCAAGCCAGCAGCAAATGTTTCTGGACATGTTAACCAAGTCTTTACAGAAAGAATATGAAATGACTTTTTCTAAAAGTGTATCTATTTACAAGGAGATAGAAAAGCTCGAGGCAGAAGGGGGAATGCGGATGGCTATGTTTGGAAGTTTTATGGGTGCTGGTGGCATTTTTTACAAAGACATAACCAAGCAACTAGAGGTAAGAAAGCTGGAGTTTATGAGTAAGGAATTCTTGGTGACCGATAGTTTAAGAACCTTGAAATGGGAATTAGGTAAGGAGTCGAAAATGATAGGAAGTTATACCTGCTTTAAAGCTACTACCCAAAAAATGGTGACCGAGAGAAGTATTGGACGAAATGCGAAAACCGATAGTGTGGAAGAATCAAAAGCACGCAAGTGGATTACGGTTACTGCTTGGTATACACCGCAAATTCCGGTGAGTCAGGGGCCAGATAATTATTGGGGATTGCCTGGTTTGATCATGGAAGTAAATGATGGTACCAATTCTATTCTTTGTAGCAAGGTGGTGCTCAATCCTAAAAACAAAATTGAAATAGTACAACCCAAAGGTGGGGAGGTGGTAAATAGAGAAGAATACAAAGAAATAGTACGTAAGAAGACTGAGGAAATGCGGGAGATGTACGGTGGACAAAGAGGTGGTGGCGGTGGTGCTGGGCGTGGAGGTGGCAGCATCAAAATCCAGATCCCTGATTAATTACTTTACTCAAACTGCATAAAATGTCACAAAAAATTCTCCTTCTATGTACCTTCCTGTTTGTGGCAAGCTTTGCTTTTGCCCAAAAATTAAAAATAGAAGGTGAAGTAGTAGACAGTGCTGGCAATGCACTGGAAATGGCCAATATAATTGCTTTGAGTTTGGCAGATACCTCCATGCTATCCTACGCTTTTACGGATGATAAAGGAAAGTTTAAGATGGGTGTGACCGAAGAAAGTTGCATCCTTAGAGTAAGTTATTTGGGCTATGAAATGAAGGAGTTGGTTATTCGCTCCACAGATAGCAAGAAGGAATTTTTTGAGAAGATAAGTTTAACGCCCATGAGCACCGAGCTGGCCGAAGCAACGGTGGTGGAGGATATTCCCATCATGATTTCGGGTGATACCATTAGTTACAAAACGGACGCATTTACTACCGGCCGCGAAAGAAAATTGGGCGATGTATTGGAGCAGCTTCCGGGCTTTGAAGTAGATGATGATGGTCAGGTAAAAGTAGAAGGTAAGTCTGTAGACAAGGTGATGGTGGAGGGAAAAGATTTTTTTGATGGTGATACAAAGTTGGCTACTAAAAATATCCCTGCCAACGCTATTGATAAAGTGCAGGTGCTACGCAACCATAATGATGTGGGCCCGATGCAAGGATTGGATAATGATGATAGAATAGTGCTGAACATAAAATTGAAGGAGGGAAAGAAGAATATGTTCTTTGGGGATGTTTCAGCGGAAGCAGGCTTGGATGAGCGCTATTTGGTGCACCCTAATTTGTTTTATTACTCGCCCAAAACAAGTGTAAACTTTATTGGTGATCTCAATAATATTGGCGAACCTGCTTTTACGTTCCGTGATTATTTCAGGTTTACCGGAGGTTTTGGAAGCTTAAACCGTAGGGGTGGAACCAACTTTTCGATGCAATCGGCAGGAATGGGATTGTCATTGGGCGGAACTAATAGAGCTACCGAAATAGTATCGCAGTTTGGAGCTGCTAATGTGAACTATACACCAAATAAGAAGTTGAAGATTGATGCATTTTTTATTGGCAACAATAGCAAAACCAATACGGCTTCGATAATGAATCGCGAGTATTTGAACGTAGATACACTGAATTTATCTGAAAATTTAACGTCAAAAGGTGTACAAGAAAATAGCTCTGGTTTGGGGAAAGTATCTCTAGTATATACGCCTTCTCATAAAGTGCATATTGGGTATAAGGTATTTGGTAAGATAACGGATAGTGATGAAAATGAGAATCAAGTTTCAGTATTTCAAAATCAACCGTTGAGTGATGTATTAATAACCCAAACTCAACAAAAGCCTTATGAACTAAAGCAAAACTTGGAGGCCTATTATGATATTAATAAAAAGAATCTGGTATCGCTAGAGCTCCAGTATATATTGGATTATCAAAATCCGCAGTTTGATCTGAATACTGTTCGGATGCCTTTCCCTACTCTGATACCTATTCAGGATTCTACTGCTCCGTTTCATGTCATCCAGTTCAAAGATTTTCAAACCAATCAGCTGGAGTCCAAAATGGATTATTACAAGATTTTTAATAATACCAATCATATCAACTTTACACTGGGCTATACCTATACTCATCAGCAGCTAGGTTCATCTATTACCGAAATAGAAACCGATGGCACCGAAAATAATTTTACGGACCTAAACCTGTTGAATGATGCCGATTTTAAGATGAGCGACCTAAGTGCTGGTATCCATTACAGATGGAAACTCGGCAAACTGCAATTAGACCCGGGTATTAGTTTTCATCAATATTATATTGAAGACAATCAGGTACAGGGTTCCTATTCTTCTACTGCGTCATTTGTTTTGCCCGATATGCTGGTGCGATACAATCTTAAGAAATCAGAAAGCTTGCAATTGGATTATAAAATGAAGGCCGAAATTACGGATCTCAACAATCGATTGCTTGGGATGATTATCAGCAGCTACAACTCCATGTTTGTAGGCAATCAGCTTATAGAAAATGCTACTTTTCACAGTTTCGACTTTCGATATTTCAATGTGAATATGTTCAACTTCACCAATATTTTTATAGGCGGAAATTACAGTATCAAGGCAAACGACATAACGCAAGTTACCAACTTTGTAGTGGGAAATAGAGTGAATAGCCCTGTCAATATTAAAGGCCCCAATGAGGTACTTACAGCTTATGGGCGGTATGATAAGCGATTTGGAAAGTATAGAGCCAATGTAGGTGCTACCATATCTCAAGCCACTACCAATAACTTTATAAATGATGAGCCAAATAAAAGTAAAAGCTTTACACAAGGTTACAATTTGACCTTTTCTACCAACTACAAGAAGGCTCCTAATGTAAAGCTGAAGTACAATATTCTAATCAATAGCTACAGCGGCTCAGGCGCCAGTAATACTTTTTTAACCCAAACGCCTTCTATCGAAGTAGATGCAGAGTTTTTGAAGAGTTTCACCTTTGCGGCTGATTTTAGTTACAATTTGTACAAGAATGTAGAAAGCTCAAATACGAGTGAGTATGATTTTTTGAACGCTAGTTTGCGTTATCGCAAAACACCAAAAAGCCGCTGGGAGTTTAGCTTAAGAGGCTTAAATCTACTTAATACAAGAGAGATTCGTCAAGATGCTTTTTCAGATTTCTACGTGAGTACTACAGCCGTTGAGGTTTTGCCTCGATATGTAATGTTGGGTGCCAAGTTCGACCTGTAATCAGTACGCTCAATTAAGAATGGCTTTCAGTGCGTTTTCTGTTTTGGCATCTGCCCAGGTCCAGCTGGCAAAATCGCTCACGGCTTCCCTTTCTTGCAAGTATTTATGTGATTGATGCACAAGTGCCTCTTTAAAAGATTCGATATCTTCATAGTCAATCCAGCGCACTTCATTATTGTTGTGCCTATTTATTTGCATTTCTATTTTATCCAAATTCTCAAATAAATAAGGGTAAACCCGTGGGTTGAGCTGAAGGTAGTTGTCTACATCTATTTCGTGTGCTACAGCGTGATGCAGGTTTACTTTGGCAATCATTTTATCCCAGTTTACCACCGAGCACAGGCTAAAAAGTATAAGGGCAAAAGCTGAGTTTACTCGTATAATGAAACTTCCATTTTTTTGAAAAGCAATTTTTATAAAGAGGCTAACTAGCCCGGTAAATACCATTGCAAGGAAAACCAACAGCCCGATACGCTTGCTTGCCAAACCGTGAAAATCTATGTAGTAGCTGGTGCGTATTACTACCGATATAGCTAGGATTCCATTTTGGATAAGCCATAGGTAACCCAGTTTTTTTAGCAAGGCACTATTGGGGTAGAAGTTGAGGTTTTTGCGAAAGTAAAAAAGAACCAAGCCCATAGACATAAGTAAGCTGAGGATAAGAAAACCTACGCCATCATGTACAAACTCTTTTAAACTAAAATGTGCGGGAACGTAGAATTGGAACCACACCCATCGGATATCGATAAAATTGACCACGGCAAAAAGAACATTGAGCAAAACAAAAAGGATTAGAGCAGAAATATATTCATGCTTGAGCCCCATGGTAAGTTTGTGACGGGTTTGCTTTCCTCTTAATCGCATCAGGCTCGAGTCTTTGTTTAAGCTAAAAAATGATGTATCACTTTTTTGGAAAAACCAGCGAACAATGGCGGCTCCTAAGAGAATAAAGAAGAAATGTGCCCAAGATATGTTTTCGAAAAAGCTGAAAAAGCGACCAAAGATGCTACTGTTTAAGTCTCTGAAAATAGAATTACCAGCACTAAATACACCTACGTATATAATGAGGATTAGAATGGGGACAATGGCTAGTTTGGTATATAAGATAGTGGCAGGTCTTTTTTGCCCTTCAGGAAAAATACGCTCGGGGAAGAGCCCTCTTTTTCCAAACCCTATAAAGTTGTAAATACCGGAGAAGAAGCCTTCCCAGGCAGAGCTTTGTGGAAACTTGAGATAGCCGAGGTAGCTAATAAAAGTGAGGAAGAATACCAGAAAACTGGCATTGGAGTGGAGGGTAAGCAAACCAACAATGCTAAGAAGATGACAGCCTGCAAAAAGAAATTGAAGTTTGTCATCCGATTTAAACCCGTTTTGCACATAGTGGAGGATAATAGCTGCAAGGCCAAATAGCACCAGGTTGAGCCCGGGTAGCTCTTGCCAAAAGAGAAAGTGATAAACGAAAATGAAGGCGATGAATAGGAGGTTGTTTTTCATTTTAGCAGAAATTATGTGAAAACAGAAACGGCAAAACCAGAATTTCTATTTCCTAATGCACTGTTAAAATAAAAAAAGCGGCCCGTTTAGGAGCCGCTTTTTTATGAATGCGAATGCTATTTACACCTTTACTCTCTTTATAGAGCAACCTCTTTCTGTGGTTTCGGGCTTGCTTATTTTCTTTCCTTTAGCCAATTCGTTGATGGCATCGTTCAAGTAAAATTTCTTAGCGGTGGCATCTTTATGGTCAAATTTATCATTGATAGCACCACGGTATACAAGTTTCATGTTGCCGTCAAATAAGTAAACATGAGGAGTAGTTTTTGCTCCGTAGGCATTTGCCAGCTTACTATCTTTATCTACCACATAAGGTGTGTTGTAGCCCGCCCCTTTGGCATGTTCTACCATTTCTTCAAAAGAATCTTCGCTGCTACGCTTGCCCTCATTGCTGTTTACTAGTACCATACCCATCTTGTTTTTTTCGGTAAGGTTGCCTAGCTCACTGTATTTATCTTCCCAGCCTAGTACAAACGGGCAGGTATTACAGCTGAATATTACCAATAAGCCATTTTCCTTCTTTAGGTCATTTAGGCTCAGCATCTTCCCAGAGATGTCTTTCATTTTGGTATCGGCTAGTGGAGCCTTTTCACCTATAGACAATTGCGTATTAGCTGGCGCAAATGCGATGATAGCTGCAAATCCTATAGCGGCCAAAACACCAAGTTTCAATTTTTTCATTCTTTAATTTATTTGAGATTAAAAGTACGTTGTTTTCAAAAAGCTTTAGGTTGCCTTGATGACATACGTCCTCCTCCTACGCAAGTTTTTTGCCAAAGTAAATTAAATGAAAAAATGGCGGACGCCTTAGCGTATAAGTACCTTGGTTGTGGAACTTTTTTCTGTTGTATTTGTTTGAAGAATAAACAGCCCAGAGGAAAATTGATCAAGTGAAAGTTCAAGCTCACCATCACTCTTACCCCTTAAAAGGATTTCGCCAGTTATGTTTGAAAGAGCCCATTCAAAAGGTTCGGTTAGGCTTATATTCAAAATATCGGTTGTGGGGTTTGGGTACACCTGCATTTCGGTCATGCTATTTGAGGCCGAGCTTAAGTCAGCCGCAAAACCAGGGGTACTCGTATATAACTCGCCCATCATGGTGTACAGTTTATCATTGATATGAAAAAAGAAAGGTAGATAGGTGGTAGCGAGCCCCATCCCCAAACCTGTGGTATCTCCTGGGGCAAAGTTGGGTGTACTGGCTGAAGACATTAAATAGGGCGGAGGATCTTGAAAATTTGCAAATTCTGGGCTAACCGCAGCAAAAATATAATCGCCTACAGCGTGCATTGCTCCCACCCAAGGATTGCTATGCGTATAATGACCGGCTGAATTTGTTAAAGTCCAACTAGCGCCCTCATCGGTAGAAAAGTAGATATCCTCTCCTCCGCCTGATGGTGCTGTTGAAATATAAAGTTTGTCTTTTTTATTGCTAGCCAATTTATGCCCTTGGAAATTAGCTGGCAAGCCAGTAGTAGTGAGCGTAGACCAAGAAACTCCAAAATCGGTACTCTGTAATATTTTAACCGCGCCTATGGCATACCATTTACTATTAAGTGCGGTAATATCGCTGATTACAACATCCATACTTGTTGATTTCCAAGTAGGATCTCCTAATTTTTTGTAACGTGCAGTAGTTCCATTGGCTGCCATGATATAATTATCGCCCATATTGTACACATTCATAGATGCCTTTCCTGTTTTCACTGCATTGTTAGGAAGTCCTACGGTGTCAATTGTCCAAGTGCTACCGTTATCAAGGGAATAATGCAGTTCGTAGTCAAAGGTGTTGATCTTCATATTGGCGTATAAGCGGTCAGCCGTAGTGTACAAAGAAGCAAAAGCGCCAGTTGGGGCACTTATAGTTGGAGCCGTCCAAGTAAGGCCTTTATCCGTAGAAAGGCCAAACACCTGATTATTGGCCACCACATAAATGTTGTTGCCTATATGGCATGCGGCTGTTAGGTATTGTCCGCTGGTAGCGGGAAGTGCTCCTGTAGCTGACCAATATTGGGCATTTAAGGAAAGGAGGACCCCAGAAAATAGGGAAAGGGTAAACAGTAACCTTGATTTCATAACGTTCGTTTTTAATGAACGTTAAAAATCATAAGATGAAGTGCGAAATGAAATAGGGCAGATTGACCAATTTTATTATGGTATCCACTTGATATCCTTAAAGTTTGGTTTGCGCTTTTCCAGGAATGCATTTCTACCCTCCTTAGCTTCATCTGTCATGTAAGCAAGGCGCGTGGCTTCACCCGCAAATACTTGTTGGCCCACCATGCCATCATCCGTTAGGTTAAAGGCAAACTTGAGCATTTTGATAGAGGTGGGTGATTTTGCCAATATTTCCAAGGCCCACTGATAGGCCGTATCTTCCAGTTCATCATGTGGAATTACAGCGTTTACCATGCCCATTTCATAGGCTTCTTGAGCAGAATAATTCCGTCCTAAAAAGAAAATTTCACGGGCACGTTTTTGCCCTACCATTTTGGCTAAATAAGCCGAACCATATCCTCCATCAAAACTGGTAACATCGGCATCCGTTTGTTTGAAAATGCCATGTTCTTTACTAGCGAGCGTTAAATCACAAACGGTGTGAAGGCTATGCCCACCACCTACTGCCCAACCTGGCACTACAGCAATTACCACCTTTGGCATAAAGCGAATGAGGCGCTGAACTTCAAGTATATTAAGGCGCGGCATCCCATCATCATCTACATAACCCTGGTGGCCACGAGCGTTTTGATCGCCACCACTACAAAAAGCCCAACCGCCATCTTTCTTAGATGGGCCTTCGCCACTCAAAAGAACTACACCAATGTTTACATCCTCACGAGCATCCAAAAAGGCTTTGTACAATTCACCCACCGTTTTTGGCCGAAAGGCATTGCGTACCTCCGGGCGATTGAAAGCGATGCGGGCCACGCCACCACATTTTTTATAGGTAATATCTTCAAATTCGGTAACGGTAGTCCAGTTGGGGCTGCTCATAATATTGTTTTTAAAGGAGGCGCTAATTTAAGAACAGAGTTGGCAACAAAGCCATCGTAATGCAATTTGTGTTTTCTATATTTTTTAAAACAATTTAGAATAGATTTGACTGCAGTAAAAAAACATGGCATTAGGATCTAAAGCCTCATTGAGCTTCATTTTTGTAACCATCTTGATAGATGTAATAGGTATTGGAATCATTATTCCGGTGCTGCCTTCCCTTATCGAAAGTTTAGACGGTGGGGGCCTGAGCGATGCTGCTCGTATTGGCGGTTGGCTCATGTTCTCCTATGCTATTATGCAATTTTTGTTTGCTCCTGTTTTTGGTGCCTTAAGCGACCAATACGGTAGGCGGCCTGTTATTTTGTTAGCACTCCTTGGGCTGGGGATCGATTATATTTTTCACGCAATAGCGCCCACGCTCTCGCTGCTTTTTATAGGAAGAATTTTGGCAGGGGTAACGGGTGCGAGCTTCACTGTGGCTGCGGCTTACATTGCCGACATCAGTACCCCCGATAAAAAAGCACAAAACTTTGGAATGATAGGGGCAGCCTTTGGGTTGGGTTTTATCATCGGCCCGGTAATAGGTGGTGTAGCTGCCCAATGGGGCGTACGAGTACCCTTTATAGTGGCAGCTGTTTTGAGTTTGTTGAATTTCTTGTACGGCTTTTTTGTATTGCCCGAATCGCATAAAGAGGAAAACAGAGAGCCTTTTGATTGGAAAAAAGCCAACCCTGTTGGGTCCTTAAGGCATTTCAGAAAGTACCCCTTAATTATTGGCTTTGTAGTCTCCTTTACCCTAATCTATCTAGCGGGCCATTCAGTACAATCCACATGGGCATTTTTTACGATGTACCGTTTTGATTGGGATGAATCGCTAGTAGGTTACTCCTTAGCCTTGGTGGGAATAGTGGTAGCTATTGTGCAAGGCGGACTGATAAAAGTGGTGGTGAAACAACTGGGTGAAAAAAAGACTGTGATAGTAGGGATGCTGCTTTGGAGCCTCGGCCTTTTTCTGTTTGCCTACGCTAGCCAAAGCTGGATGATGTTTGCCTTTATCGTTCCCTATTGTTTGGGGGGAGTGGCCGGGCCTACCTTACAGGGCATTATTTCTAATCAGGTGCCAGCCACCGAACAGGGAAAACTGCAAGGAGCACTTACAAGCTTGGTAAGCCTTACTAGTGTGGTAGGGCCACCCCTGATGACTTATATTTTCTACAGCTTTACACAAGATGATGCCCCTGTAGAGTTTCCTGGTGCAGCTTTTTTCTTTGGTGGAATCCTTATGACTATTGCCTTGTTCTTGGTATTAAAACCTATCCGCAAAGTGGATGAGAGCAATGCCGCTAAATTGGAAGAAGAAGCAATAGTGGTGGAGGCTACTTCCTAAATCAATACGCTGTATGGCTGAATGACCATCCAAAGGGAGCAACTTTGTAGAAGCCTAATAGTATGAGCTTTGTTTTTCACCCTTCGATACTTTTTCTTTTGGCTTTTTCGCCAAAGAAATAACTCAGGGTGACATTGGACACGTTATCCAAATCGTTGTCAGGCTGAGTAACCGACCAAAGGGAGGTTGTATCGAAGCCTGTATATCCGTAGAAGCTACCTCCTTCACATTATCATCTTTCACCCTTTCTATCAATAGGCGCTTAGAATCAATAGCGGCCTTGGCAGGTTATCCCTTTACCATCATAGTTTGGAAGAAAAAGCCCCAGCGAATAATTTGCTGGGGCTTAGATTTTAGTCCTTTTGGAATTGACCTAGGCGCACTCCTGTTTCGTCTAGCAGTAGATAGCTTCCCGCAGGAAGTTGACTAATATCAATCGGCTCGTGTGATTGGCTGACTTGGCTCAACCAAGTTTTTCCGGCAAGGTCTATTATGCGTATTGTGCCATCATAATTTAGCTGGATACTGTTTGCCGCTGGGTTGGGGAATATCTGCACCGTGTGTCTAAGTTCTTCAAGCGAAACGGTGGCCGGAATTGCTGTCCCGTAATTCGAATCAGGCATAACATCACTAGGGCCTGCACCTGCTGGCGAAATATCAAATGATCCGGTAAAGGCCAGCATATTTATAATAGCGGCACTACTAATTTGGAACACCGGGATAGCGAATACCACACTTTTAGAGTCAGTAGTATCTAATGTAAAAACGAAATTGCTCGAGACGCCATTCACATAACTTTCAGTATACACACCAGGAAACACACTATTTTGATATCCATACAACATAATGTCGTATTTCATAGAAGTATTTGGCGTTTGACTTTTCAAGTTGGCCTGTGGAATAGCAGTACCATCTGTGGGGTCATTATTTGTGTCAAGCGCTAGGGCGTAACCAAAATCTGCACCTCTGGTATTGTAGTGATCAATTTTTACAAAAAAGGTATCGTTGGTTGAGTTTAATCTAAAACTCAATGCTTTAGCATCCATGCCAAAAGAGTGGTCATCTCCTGTTTTGTCGGAGGCAATGTTGGTGTAGGTTTGGGCCGAAATAACCAAAGGAATGGCCAGGAAAAGGGTAAGTATTTTTTTCATTTTATAAGTTTTAGTGTGCCTAATTGACGAAATAAAATGAAAGAGGTTGGCCGCGAGGCGGACTTTTAACTTTTAATTAGCGCTTTGTTAAGTCTTTCTGAAAATGAAATCCTAAAATTCGATACCCTTTGTTAAGGTAAAATTTCTGGGCGCCAGTATTATTAACATAAGCGTTCAGCTCTATTTTAAGGCAGTCATTTTCTAAGGCCCATTTTTCAATTTCGTTTAGAAAACCCTCCCCGATTCCCTTTGAACGTAGTTTCGGGTTTACCACAAAATGGTCGATTTCCAATTGCTTACCACTATAGATTCTTTCGGTAGTCCAAGTTCCACTTACTGCTACCAGCTCATTGCCGTCTTGCCAGCCAAAACAGCGGTAATTCGGATAACTAAACATGCGCTCAAGACGAGATTGTTGTACTTCCAGAGAGTCCTTTTTATTAAGCTCTTGCACCAGAGTCATTATCTCCGGAACATCTGTGATACTAAGAGTTTTTAGCTTTTCCACTATTTATTTTTAAAGGCCGCTTCATAAACATCAATCCACTGCTGGGCAGTCATTTTACTCGCCAGCTCACCAAATAAATCATAAGGTATCTGATCCATCTTTTTTAGCCTCACACAGCTTTTGCCCATATCCAGTTTGCCTTTTACTCGCTTGGCGTATTCGGTTGTAAACCACTCCATCAATTCAGGGTTGGCGTATATACCCATATGGTATACGGCTATAAAGTTTTTTTGCGAAGCCAAATTCATAAAGGGCAGCGGCAATTTGGTATCGCAATGATAGCCCGAAGGGTATACCGAATGTGGAACTACATAACCAAGCATTCCATAATTCATGCACTCTGTAAAATCAGGGGGAAGGTTATCGGTAATTACTTGCCGCAACTTATTCATAGGTTCTTTGCGGTCTTCAGGTAATTCAGCTAGATATTGCTCGGGAGTACTGGCTTTAGATTGCATAAGTTCTTTTTTGGAAAACCAAATTTACAGCTTCACAATCTTTGTAGAAAACTCATCTAAATGCAAAATGTAATAGCCCGGAGCTAGGTGGCTCAAATCTACCTGCCAGCTTTTATCAGCTGTTAATTCCTTTTGGATTATGATTCTCCCACTCAGGTCGGTTATCAGCAGTTTTGGCCTTTTTTGGATTTCACTTTTTATCGTCAGAATTCCGGATGTAGGGTTTGGGTAAAGTGATATTTGAGTTGGTTTTGGAATTTCGCTCAAACCTATTTTTTGAACTACTACGCTATCACACACTTGAGCGGTATAACCGCAAACATCGGTAGCATCATAGCACACATAGTAAGTGCCGTAGGCTGCATAAGTGTGTGAAGCCGAGATGCTGTTGGCTGCATTTCCATCGCCAAAATCCCAAACCCCCTTGCTGATGCCAATGGAAACAGGAGAGAAATTGACCGTAAGCCCGGCACCTTGATGATTGAAATGGGCATTGGCAGTATCGCTAAAGGCAATAACATCTATGGTGTCCACATAGGTGCAATTATTCTTTTTGATGTACACCCAATACTTCCCGGGTTGACTTACATATATTTTTGAACTGTTGCTACCTGTGCTCCAATACAAGCTATCTACACCAATGAGATTAAGATTAAGTTCCACCGAATCGTTTTTACAGAGCAACGTATTGGGCGAACTTATTGTGGCTAGATGTAGAATTTCTATACTGTCTTTTCGGTAACAACCAGTGGGTTCTTTGGCCAGTAACACATAAAATCCAGGCCCGGTTGGGGTAGTGGTATTGGTGGTGTCGCCATTGCTCCACAGGTATTTATCATAACCAGGTGTAGCACTTATTGTCAAGCTGTTTCCGTTGCAATAGGTAAAGCCACCTGTAGAAGTAGTGAAGTTTATTCCTCCACCTTGGCGTAAGGTGCTATCTCTAAAAATCGTGATTTTATCAGAAGCAAAGCAACCTTGCTTGGTGCTAGCAATTACTGT